>CAISKH010000145.1 GCA_903885865.1 uncultured Mucilaginibacter sp. | reverse complement strand
TATGTTATAACGTATCCGCTTGTTAATATGGCCGGTTTAAGAAGCCAGGTAATGTCAATGCGGTCGCAAGGGCCGCCCCAGAATGAGGGAATGACCGGGATGGACTCGGCCATGATCGCTATGCGGCGCAGGGCATTAAGCAATATTAAAGAACTTAAGCTAACCGGGTTTGCTGCCGATGTTCCGGATTCGGTTATTTCTGTTTATAATGCGTATGGTATAAAAACAGGGGTTGATTATGATGCTAACGGCAACCTTACTGCCGAAATAGCTATCCCGCTAAAATATCTTCATTTAAAAGGCAATGATTTTGCCTATAATATTAAATTTAATGGTTTGGATATTGTTGCGCTTATGCATCCGGGCATGAATACAAACCCAATGGGTGGTATGGGTGGCGGCGGCGATGGCGGGGGTATGAACATGGCAAGTATTAACACCGCCAATATGCCACCGGCAGCGGCCCGTGCTATGAGCGATATGCAAAACATGATAAGCCCTACCGATTTTTGGGGTAAATACACTATAGTTAAAAAGTAATATTTGTTGGCTTATAAAATTTAAGGGTTGCACCTGCGGCGTAATTTGTTTTCCGTTTTATTTTTGCTACAAAGAGATAGTCCACCAATGGGGAGCAGGGCTGCGCGATAAAATAATTTGTGCCGACCATCCACTCATTGAAAGTATATCATCTGCATATCCGCACATCTGCATATCCGCACATCTTCCCCCTTCACTCATCAAAAAGTCATAACATTAATAAATGTTACAATCATCCCCATAAAAAATTAAATTTGCCCTGCAAATAAAATATCCCTATTGGAACGAACATTAATTATAGGTACGCGCGGCAGTGACCTGGCGCTATGGCAAGCCAATTTTGTAATGAATAGCCTGGCAAAAGCGGGTATTACCGCCGAGCTCAGGATCATTAAAACGCAGGGTGACCGCATACTGAATTTAAGTTTTGATAAACTGGAAGGCAAAGGCTTTTTTACCAAAGAGCTGGAAGAAGAATTGCTGGCAGGCACTATCGACCTGGCGGTACACAGCCACAAAGACCTGCCCACCGAAAACCCTCCCGGGCTCATCATCGCGGCAGTATCAGAACGCGAGGACCCATCGGAACTTTTGCTGATATTGAAGGATTGTGTGGATGTAAAACAAAAACTATCGGTAAAATTTGGCGCTATTGTAGGCACTTCTTCCAACCGCCGCAAGGCACAGTTGCTGGCCTACCGCCCCGACCTTGAAATTGAGGAACTTCGCGGTAACGTGCCCACCCGAATAGAGAAGCTGCGCGATGAGAAATACGACGCCATTATGATAGCCAAAGCAGGCGTTAGCCGGCTGGGTATTGATTTGAGCGAGTTTCACGTAGAAGAATTAACCCCCAACGAAATTATCCCTGCGCCTGCGCAAGGCGTTTTGGCCATCCAGATACGCGAAAGCGATACGGAGCTATTTACAGCCTTAAAAGTAATGCACCACCCTAAAGTTGCCAAAGAACTGGCGGTTGAACGTACGGTTTTAAAACTTTTTGGCGGCGGCTGCCATTTACCTCTCGGCTGTTATTGCCGTAAGGTGGACGGACTATACCAGGTATTTACCTCGAAAGCGGAAACCGGCGATGATTTTCCCGACCGGTTATTTTTAGAAGCGGACGAAACAAAAGGTTTGGCAGAGAAGGTGGTAAGCTATTTCGCCGCCGACCGCAAGCTGCCCGCGAGTGTATTTATATCGCGCGAGGTGACTGAAGCAAGCTATTTCAAAAAGGCGCTGGAAAGGCATAATATAGTGATCGACGGGCGTTCGCTCATTCGTACCGTACCTGTTATTACTAAACTGGACCCTTATATATTACAAGATATTGACTGGATATTTTTCTCCAGCAAAAACGCAGTGGAATACTTCTTTGCTTTGGAGCCTTTATTACCCGAAGCTGTAAAGTTTGGCGTAATGGGAGCGG
>CAISKH010000144.1 GCA_903885865.1 uncultured Mucilaginibacter sp. | reverse complement strand
GTATTTATGTTAAAGGTACTTCTTTGTATGCTTCGTCAGACGAGGAGGTATTCAGGTTTAAGTTAGACCCAAAGGACCAGGTAAGTAACCCTGAACATCCCGACAAATTAGTTACCGGGCTGATCAACCGCCATGAGCATGAGGCCAAAGCAATATTGGTTGATATTAACGATAATTTATACGTGAACATCGGTGCGTTTTCTAACTCGTGCCAGGTAAAGGATCGCGAAAAGGGTTCAATGGGCCAGCCGGGCTGTCCCGTGCTTGATTCGGCAGCCGGTATATGGCAGTTTAAATCAACTAAATTGAACCAGCATTACAGTGATGGCGTTCGTTATGCAACAGGCTTGCGCAACGTAGTTGGTATGGATTGGAACTACCAGGATAACCAACTTTTTGTAACACAGAACGGCCGCGACCAGTTGAATTATATTTTCCCTAACCTGTATACTGTTAAACAATCGTCGTTATTACCTGCCGAGTGCATGTATGCCCTGAAAAAAGGAGATGACGCCGGTTGGCCATATATATATTACGACCAGATACAGCATAAAAAAATATTATCACCCGAGTATGGCGGCGACGGTAAAACAGAGGGGGGCCAAAACGCGATTGATCCCGTGGTTGCGTTTCCCGGCCATTTGGCGCCTGTTGGCTTGCTGTTTTATACCGGCAACCAATTTCCCGAAAGATACAAGAATGGCGCTTTCATCGCTTTTCACGGTTCATGGAACCGTGCGCCTGAGCCACAGGCAGGTTATTTTGTGGTTTTCCAACCGTTTAAAGATGGCAAGCCTGATGGCCCATGGGAAGTGTTTGCCGATGGCTTCTCAGGCTCGAAGACGCAAACTGAGTCGGGCCGTGCTGAACACCGCCCCTGCGGACTGGCGCAAAGCGTAGACGGTTCCCTGTATATAACCGATGACGTTAAGGGCACTCTTTATAAGATCACTTATAAAAAATAAAGCATGCTTTTAAAAAGAATTGTTTTAAGCTCATTGTTAATGATGGTTTTCGCTGCGTCGCAGGGGCAGGTTAAACATAAAGCCAAACCAAAACCACTTAGCCTCATCGCTTCAATTGCAAAAGGAAAAGATGTTTATATGCAAACCTGCGTAACATGCCACCAGGTTGATGGCGGCGGCGTACAAAACATGAACCCGCCTATAATTAAAACAACCTATGTTTTGGGCGATAAAACAAAGCTTATCACCATTGTATTGAATGGTTTTAACGAGAAGGTGGAAATAGAGGGTAATACCTTTTCGAACGTAATGCCCTCGCATGATTTTTTGAAAGACCAGGACATTGCTAATGTTTTAACTTATGTGCGCAATAGTTTTGGCAATAAAGCCAGCGCGGTTACTATGAGTGAGGTTAAGAAAGTGAGGGCGGTGGTTAAGAAACCATAGCCTGGCAGGGCATTGTAGTGATTCACAAAAATAGTGAATCACCTGAATCACCTGAATCACTTTTTGCCTGTAACTAACTGTAATAAAGCATTTTACAAAAATGGAGTGAATCACCCTGAATCAGTACAAAAACTTTAGGTAAATAACTACAAATAGTTGTAAATAAATTGGTTATAATAATTTAACTTTTTTGTGAAATTCGGCATGAATCACTTTTGTGAATCACTTTTGGGGCAAGTTTTTTATCCTACCCAAACCATTCAAACAGGTCATTCTGCTTTAAATGAGCCTTGCGCACCGTATCTATATCCTTTATAATTACCCCTTCGGCCATTTGTACTAGGCGCGTTCCATAAGTGTAGGCATCTTTTAAATTATGGGTGATTAATATGGTGGTCAGTTTAAATTCCCGGCTTAGGTTATCAGCAGTACGCATTACCAGTTCAGCCGAGCGCGGGTCGAGGGCGGCGGTGGGTTCGTCAAGAAGCAATATTTTACAATTATCCATTATACTCATTAATAAAGTTAAAGCCTGCCGTTGCCCGCCGGATAATGTGCCCATGGGCTGTTCTATCTTTTTCTCAAGCCCCATGCCCAATAATGCTATCTTTTCTTTTACCTGTTTTTTAAAATCCTCGTTAATGCCTATAGTTAACCCTTTTGCTTTGCTGCGTATGGCTGCCAGGCGGAAATTATCTAATATGCTCAATTCGGAAGCGGTACCGCTCATTGGGTTTTGAAAAACGCGGGCTATCCATTTGCTGCGGCTATAATCGGGTAATTTGGTTACGTTTATGCCAGCAATAGCGATACTGCCCGATGTTGGCAAAATACTGCCCGAAATTAAATTAAGCAAGGTTGTTTTACCTGAACCATTCGACCCTACAATAACCAAAAACTCGCCTGCTTTAATTGATAAATCAACGCCATTAACAGCGTTTACCTGGTTGGGTTTGCCGGGGTTGAACGTTTTGTGGAGGTTGGTAATGGTTATTTCGAAATCCATAGAGCAATATAAACAAAAATAGCGTCCCGGTATATCGGGACGCTATTGGATATAATTTATTTATGGCATAGCGGCGATCCCGATAGCTATCGGG
>CAISKH010000143.1 GCA_903885865.1 uncultured Mucilaginibacter sp. | reverse complement strand
TACTTCAAAGCGTTTTTAAATTTGACCCAACAAAAATAACATCCTAAAACAGAAGCAGTTTCAAGCCTTTGTCATACAGTTGTATTTAGAATGTTTATAAATAAATGGCTTTTTATTGCCAAAACAAATATGGACATTCGAAAAACGGCTTTTAAATTAAGAGATCATTAAAAAAAGTGATGTTGGTCATTTTACTTTGTAGGGCAATATGTTTGCTTAAAGAAAAGGTAAATCGAGTTAACAATTATGCTGTAAGTTTTTGATAATGAATAATTACCTTGCACTAATTATCAGCATGAAGTTTTATAGAGTAACACCTAAGCCATATTTAAAATTACGTATTATAGCTACGCTTATTGACTATGGGATTTTTTGGGTTCTGTTTTACGTGTATGTTTCTTCCGTAGGTGAGCAAACTGGCGAAAATGCATGGACTGTTAACGGATGGCCTGCATTAGTTGTTCCTGTTTTTTGGCTTTTATATTTTGTGGGTATTGAAGCGTTGAACCAAGCTACTCCGGGGCACGACATTTGTAAATTGAAAGTATTTAAACCGGATGGCCACAAAATAACTTTATACGATGCTTTAAAACGACGGATATGTGACCCTATTGATTTGATGCCGTTTGGTATCCCGGCTTTAATATGTATATCAAAAACAGATAAACATCAGCGATTAGGTGACCTGCTGGCAAATACAATGGTGGCAAAAATAGCAGACATGACAGAAATAGAGGTGACATTTTAATTTATGATCAAAAAAGAATTTTTCACCCTATCGGGCAGCAAAGGCAGGGCAATGCTCACGGATATTACCTATGACGATGCATTTAAAGATGCCCCGCTGGTAGTTTTCGCGCATGGTTTTAAGGGTTTTAAAGACTGGGGCACACATAACCTGCTTGCCCAATACTTTGCCGAAAATGGCTACCGCTTTTTAAAATTCAACTTTAGCCATAACGGCACTACGCCCGATAAACCTCTTGATTTTGCCGACCTGATAGCTTTTGCTGACAATACCTTCACGATGGAACTGGACGACCTGAACACGGTTATTGATTTTGCCTGCAACGGCTCGGCCATACCGCGCGCCAATGGGGTATATTTAATTGGCCATAGCATGGGCGGCGGCATAAGCATTATTAAAACCGCCGAAGATAAGCGGATAAAGAAGTTGATCACCATGGCGGCTGTTTCAAACTTTTATGACCTATGGCCCAAAGCGGCCGAAGAACAATGGAGGTTGCAGGGTATTATGTACATAACCAATAGCCGCACCAACCAGCAAATGCCTTTAAAAACGTCCTTACTGTTCGATTTGGATAAGCACCCGGGCCGGTTAAATATTTTAGCCAAAGCCGCCGAAATAACACAACCCTGGTTAATTGTACAGGGCGATGAGGATAAAACCGTACCATTAAAACAGGCCAAACAGTTAAAAAAAGCGCAGCCTAATGCTGAACTGCTCATCATTAAAGGCGGCGATCATACTTTTGGCGGCTCACACCCCTACGCCGCGAATACGCTCCCGGCCGGCCTGCAGGAATTTTGCGGGCAGTCGGTTCTTTTTTTAAACAGGTAGCATAAAATACTAAACTAACTTTAACGTTTGTTTTTGTATGTGTATAGTATAATTCATACAAAATACTTTACATTAGTAGCATGAGCATAAGCGGATCGCAAAAAAAAGGAAGGAAATTTTTAAATCCCATACCCACAGATCTGGGCGGGTTTAGCAAGATGGTGCCCATTATTCGCGAATACCGCGCCAATAAAGCCGAGGTAGTACCTAAAAAAACATTGGGCCCTTTTAAAACCGATACCACCATTTACCAAACCCCACCCGAAAGCGGGTTACGCATAACCTGGGTGGGCCATTCGAGTTTGCTGATAGAAATTGACGGAAAGACGATATTAACCGATCCGGTTTGGAGCCAGCGGGCGTCATTTGTGCAATTTATGGGGCCCAAACGCTTCTTTGAGCCGCCGTTGGCTTTGAGCGAACTGCCGCCGTTGGATGCCATCATCATTTCGCACGATCATTATGACCACTTAGATAAAGCCACTATCGAATTTTTCGCGGGGACAGAAATACCGTTTTATTGTTCGTTAGGCGTTGGCGGGCATCTTAAAAGTTGCGGCATCGCTAAAGAATACATTATAGAAATGGATTGGGGCGATAGCATAATGCTGAAACATGACTGCGTGATCACCGCTACGCCGGCAAGACATTTTTCGGGACGGGGAATAATTGGCCGCAATGAAACCTTATGGTCATCATTTGTAATAAAAGGCACCCAACATAACATATTTTTCGGCGCGGATTCGGGATGGTTTCCAGAATTTCAGGAAATCGGCGATACATTTGGTCCTTTTGACCTTACCATATTGG
>CAISKH010000142.1 GCA_903885865.1 uncultured Mucilaginibacter sp. | reverse complement strand
GTTATACCTTTGCCTGCACCACCTGCCGAAATATTGAATTTAACCTTGGGGTGCAGTTTCCTGAACTCTTCGGCCCATTTTACTGTGATAGGGTATAAGGCAAATGCGCCCGAAATGCTTATTGTTCCTTCCAGGTCATCAGCCGGAGGGGTTGGTTTATTCGTTATCCTGTTAATAAATGATGAGGTAACAACCACCATGCTTAACGCGATGACAGTTAATAAGATAGTTCGTTTTTTTAAAAATGTATATTTCATGTTTGTTAGTTTAAAATTGTACCTGTAATTCAACAGCTAATAAGTTGTTTTTCACCTGTGCAGTTGGAACCTCCTCGCGCCTGTACGAGTAATCGAAATACAGCTTGGTCCATTGGTTGAAGAAATAATTTATGCCGCCTACATACCAGGTGCTGCGGTCGGTTGCTATATCTTTGTTAGGATCGTAGGTATCATATTTGCCAACTACCTGCAGTTTTTTAGGGAAAATGAAGTAAGCAGCCTGCGCGTACCAGCCATCCCGTTTAATAGCGGCATCGGTTCCTTTATCATATTCGGCAGTTAATGATAGCGGGCCGAGTACATACCGGGCGTCAAACCCCTGCCTGTTACGCAGCTGTGTGGTAGTTATAGCGCCATAAATGTCGCGGCCATGATAAAAATCATACGATACCGCCAGGTTAGCTATAGGATGCACGGTAAATCTGCCCGATACATCCTTATCCATATTATTATCGGCGCGGTTAATGCCGTTGCCGTTAAATACGCCAAATGTATAATCAAACAGGTAGCTATCATTTAATTTTACAAAGCTTCCGCTTATTTGCGCACCAATATCGCGCCCGTTCTGGTTGCCAAGCACGTCCTTTGCACGGGCTGTTAGGGCTTCTTCTACCTGTGAGCGGTCAAGTAGCTCCAACTGGCTATCCGAAACTAAACTTTCATAGGAGAACGGAATTTTAAATTGCCCTACCGATATTTTAGCGTAATCGGCGAGTTTGTAAGTGGTATAACCGTCCAACAGGGCAGGGGTACCCGCAAACTCTATGTATAGCTCGTAATCCCATTGACTGGTTATGGCGCCTTTAAAATCAAGACGCGCGCGGCGGGTATCAAAACCGTCAATACCCGATGTTCCCTGGAAGGCCTGGTAACGTTCCTGGAACAAACCGGTAAGGTTTAGCGCTTTTCCTAATGATAACGGGAAGATTTTTTGAGCATCCTTTTTTTGCTGCTCTTTCACGGCATTATCTGAGCGTATGGAATCAGCTTCTTTCTGGGTTATCAGTTTTTTTTGTATCAGCAGGTTTAACAGGTCCTCGCTTTGTTGTGCTTTAACGGTAAATGCGGATAGTATTATAACGAATATAAAAAGTAGTTTTACTAAGTAAGTATGTTTCATGGTTTGTAGTGTAGGGTAGTAAAAAATGCGTTAATTGTTGTTGTTGTGCAGTTGGTTCAACAGCAACAACACCGGCGGTTAATGGGGTTAATGGCATAACCCAAACGCATGGGTTTGAAAGGAGAGATGTGATAAAACGTGTTCATAAGTTATTAATTCTATATTGTCTATCTGTTTAGTAGTGTAAAAGTAGAATTAATAGTAATACTTCCAAAATATATTTTAAAATAATTTCCACAGATAGGATAGAAGCTTGATTTACAGGCAATAATAATCTTGTGTGCGGCTGCCGCTCTGATGTACCGTTAGGTACATTTCGTTGGTAGAATACCAATTTTCAAAATCACCAAACGTTCCATACGGAACGTCTCGTGCGACTTCTTCGTTTTGCTACCAACCAAAAGTCCCGCCGGGACTTGTAACCAAGTTAAGGAAAACCCCATCGGGGTTACAGGTCGGTAGAACATAAATTATATAGAAAATGCCGTGCCATCGGTACGGAACAAACGGTGTTGCGTACCGATGGCACGCTAAATATTGCTTTAATATATTTTCTACCGACCTTTTGCACCTAACGGCGCATTTTTAAAAATCATAACTCGGTGCTACCGCAAGGTACGGCTTGTGGTAAAGTGGTATGTTTTTACTATTCTATTGTATATCCGTACGGCGTACCACAAGCGGGGCGCTTGCGGCTGATAAGGCTATTGGTATCAAAAACAAATATTTTAATCATCAGTTGCCAATAGCGCTTCCAATATTTCAGGTGTCAATCCGTTCTTTACGGCGTCATTACCTGCTTCATCCAATAGTTTGGAGTATTCAGCAAATGTAGCATCATTAAGCGCTTTTTTAACCATCAGGCTAACCGTTTGGTTAAACTGCTGCTTGCTTTCGGGGCTAAAGTTGCGGTATACTTTTCCTACTGTGTCGTCTACCTCTAATATTATCCGTTCCATAATGCTAATTGTTACGCCTTATTTATGATTGATTAACAGATACTTAATAAGGGAAGATAATAAAACATCATTGCGAGCCTGCCTGTCTGCAGACAGGGAACAAAGCAATCCCAGCTGCTGGCGCACGCGTGCCGCGTGTGTCAAAGCAGTACTTCTGCGCCACTCCCCGCACGTCATCGCGAACGAGGTACGAGTGTGGCGATCTCTACACGACAGGATTGCGGTTACCTATCGTGCAGAGATTGCCACGCTACGCTCGCAAAGACGTGGGGGTGGAGAAGAAGTCAAAAAGGGTTTTAGTTAAAAAAAAGTGATTCACAACTGATTCAAAAAAGTGATTCACC
>CAISKH010000141.1 GCA_903885865.1 uncultured Mucilaginibacter sp. | reverse complement strand
CTGATCTTAAGGTTTGTTTTCTTTTCGTTTGTGCCGCTACCTTTAGCTTTTTTGTTTTCAATGTCCCAGTTCTTTAAGTGGACTTTCATTCTAATACCCAACTCTTCGGGTTCCTCACCCTCAATAGTGATTCTGCAAATAACAGGCGCTAACCCATTCGCGTCTGCTTTAGATTTACGATGCCAGAACAGCAACGTTAGATTTTGATGATTTTTCATTTTCAATGAACTTTGGTGAACAATCTGTTTAGCGGGATTCCGAAAACCTAATTGTTGCCCTAAACCATTGTCGTACAATATCATAAATGCCTCAATGGTGCCCCAAAGATAAACCGACTGGTGCCCAATTGAAATAGGGCACCATTTGATTTGATCCGATTTGATTTAAAATGATTAGCTTATTTTTTGGCAGAATTTCCAAAAAAGCTTAAAAAATGCGTTTTAAACAGAAAAGGCGCATTTTCATGCGCCTTTCTACTCTAAAAACAGATGAGAGCTTCTGGTATTTTTTGCTCTCCAGTGATCCCGCTGGGACTCGAACCCAGGACCCCAACATTAAAAGTGTTATGCTCTACCAGCTGAGCTACGAGATCATCTAAACCGCTTCCGGTTAAAGTGGTGCAAATATAGGACTATTGGCCTATGCGTACAAGGCTTATTTAAATTTATTTTTAAGCCCCAATAAGCGCTTCATTACCAATATTCTATAGCTTTAAAATCCCGATTTTACCCCTGTCGCCGGCTAATAAAACCAGTGTTCCGTGCTTTGCCTTACGGCAAACGTTGTAGCTGGTATCATCAATTTTTGCCCATGCTACGCCGTTATCTATTGTGATATTGCTGCCCGGGGTACCGGTAGATAGAAAAGTCGACCTGGCAATATATTCTACACACGACTGATAACCGGCCGGAGACGTCTTAGCCGATTGCCAGACGACCCCGCCATTTGTCGAGTAGCAGGCCGTAGAATCACTACGTTTATCATGCTGGTAATCACCTCCGACTGCAACGATAATTTGTTTATTGACCGCTATTGAAAACACCCCTTTCGCAGCCTGGCCATTCGCAATAGGGACCCTGTGGTGGCGCCATCCATCACTTGGTTTTGGCATAATAACTTCAGCAGAAGCCCCACCGGCTGCTACAAACATATTACCGTTAGGTGCAACGCGCAGGCATGTACCACTTGCCGCAAAGGCTGCCACGCCAGGTAAGGCAACCGGCTTGTTATCATAATTATGCCATGTATTACCGCCATCTTTGGTTTCCAATATCAAAAACTCATTCTTTATCGGATCTCCTAAAACGTACCCGTGTTTACTATCCACAAAATCCATTGCATCCAAAAAGTAAGCGGTATCCGCGTTTCGGTAGTTAACTTTCCAGTTTGCACCACCATCAGTAGTTTTTAATATCAATGCAGGCGTGCCCGAACTCATAATCATAGCCTCCTTATCAGAAAATGCTTCAATATCCCTGAAATCGGCTTTTTCAAATCCCTTAACCTGTTGCCAGTCCCAGTTTTTACCGCCATCTGTTGTTATGGCTATAGTACCCCGGCTGCCGCTGACCCAGGCAATGTTATCGTCAACTACTGATAACCCCCGGATACTTGTTGGTTTGCCCTGCTCCAAAAGCTCTATATGCTGCGCCTTTAAATCTGGCATACCTGTAAAAAGCAACAACGCAATAGTTAAAATTACGGGCAAGTGTTTTTTCATTGAGTTTAATGATTATTTGCTGCAATAAAATCAATAACAGGTTTTGTATCTTTTATTTCGAGGTAATGGCCCTGGTCGGGTTTAACGATCACGGTGATCTTTCCTCCCATTCCTTTATACCGTTTCTCTGCAACGCGGGTTTCATCATTAAAGGACGGGTCAAGACTGCCGGATATAAACAACATAGGTATGCCTGCCTGAGCCAATGGTTTTAAATTATCGAGTGGCGCCGTTTTGGCCATCACTTTGGTTTTCAATATAGGGTTTTCTGCATAAATAGCCGAAACCTTATCCGGGTTTTCAATTGCCCAGGCAATAACCTCGCCTGCCGCACCTCCGTCGCCTTCCATTACCGGTTTTTTAGAAAATCCGTTATCAGTAAAATGCTTGTAAATCAGGTTCCATTGTGCTAATACCGGCCCATCATTATTGTACCCAACAGCTCCGGTTACTATATAATATCCTTTAGCAAGCAATGCCTGGTCAACAGCAGCGTCGCGGTTAACAAACCCGCACCTGAATACCCAGGGATTGCCCGGTGCCGGATTTTTAGGTTCAATAACTGTTGAAAAAGCTTCCACGCCCTGAAGACTAACCTCATATTTATTGTAACAGCCTGTAAAATACGGCCCGCGTGACGTAATAAATGCCCCTTCTACCGGAACATATTTGTAGGTGAAAGCATTGCTATAATAAGCTGTTTTTACGGTTGAATTATTAGCGAAAGCGGGTATAGCAGTTTTTGTTTCATAAACGCTTTGCTCTAAAAAATCTGCAATGGGTTTGGGGTCATGAAGGCTATGCGGGTGATGGCCAAACCCTTCTTTTATCATTACCGATATCCTTCCGCCAAACTGTTGGTATATATTTTCAATTGCTGTTGAATATTTCCCCAATATCGGGTCAATACTTCCGCAAACATGCAGTATTGGTACGTCGTACTTCGCCAGTTCACCCAGCTTTAATAAATTATCGCGGTTGCCACCCGGATTGTCTACATAAATAGCCGAAACTTTGTCGGGATGCGTGGTTGCCCACATATAAGAGTACTCGCCACCCCTGCTCATGCCGATAAAGCAGGGCTTTACAGAAAGGCCATGCTGTTCGGTCAAAAATTTATACCAGGCATCCCACTCTTTCCCGGGCTTTAATGTAGCATTTGCAGAAATATAAGCGATACAAAACCCGCGCCTTAACAGTTCAACCTCTGCCTGGGGTTGGTGGTCCCAATAACATCCCTGCCACGACCACGGGTTACCTGCGGCCGCTTTTTTTGGAACAACAATTATACAGCGCCTTTGTCCCTTTTGCGGATCTTTTACACCAAACTTTTCATTATCCGGCGACTTATAGGGCGTGATGGCCAGCGTTGCTTCGTCCATGATAAAATCATAACGGTCAAACCCTTCATGCCAGGCAGATTTTTCGCCGGTAAATGCCACCTGCTGAGATTGGGCAGTGCTTGAAAATAATAGGGTAAATAAAACTAAACACGCTATCACTAACCGGTTACCAGCAATAGCAACACGATGATTGCAAAGAACATTCGAGGTATTCATAATGGGATCTGATTGGTTGACGCTAAAGTACTATCCTATTGTTAGAATAGAAAATAAAATAGCTGTCAATTAGGTTTAACCACCAAACGACTACCTTCCGAATGCGCATTAAACTCAGGCGCATACATACTTTCAATTGTACTTATACCTGTCGAAAAATTGCCCGGCTGCGCTACCCTTAAGCCGTACTCGAAAACATAATTACCTTTGTTTAATGTGCTGATAAAGAAATTTGTAGCCACATCCTTTGTTACCTGGTAATAGTATAATCCATCCTGGTATTTATAAGTTGATAATATATCAACCGGCTCTGTACCTGCGGGACGCATATCTTTTAAATGGATGTATTCAAAATCCCTTCCTGCTTTAAGGTATACAACAACTTTAAGCAAATCGCCGGTTTTGGGTTGATGCGTGGCATCAACCGCAGTTAATACCGGCCCGGCATCGGTTTGTTTTTGTATAAAATATTTGCGCTCCAATTGAATGTCGGTTGTCGACGGTGTTATTTTATCCAGCTTTTCTAAATATTGCCAGTACAATGCGCCCCAGGCAATTGTTTTACCTTCATTCTTAATATCTACTTTACCTAATTCGGGTTTAACCTGGTTATCTGTCCAGTTGGTTTTTATATAGCCTGTTCCAGCGTCTGCCTTAGTGTCGGGTTTTAACTCAGTTAAAGCTTTCCCATTCAGCTTAATGGTTGATGTGCTGTTATTATCCGCCAGCCAATCGCTGCCCTTCGATAACAAAGCATAACAAGCCGCAGCGGTGGCTTTGGTTGTTTTCCAGTTATTGGCCTGTTTGTTGCGCAGCAGCCATGTTTTCATTTCTTCAACCACTTTTTCATTATTTCCCGCCTCGGTAAATAGCTCGATCATTAAACTCTGTGTCTCCACAGGCGATTGGTACCAGTAATAGCCCAACTGATTTTTGGCCCAATACATCCCCATATCGTCTGATTGCTGGGAGGTTTCCAATAATGAGCGAATGATCTTTTGGGCCACTTCCGGTTTTTTATTGCGCTGCATGGTTAGGGCTATCATGGCTTGCTCATACACACTTTTCTTTGTCCATTGCTGAGCCGCCAACTCCAGGTAATTGGCCAATAGTGTTTGCATAGTGCCGCTCATTATGCGGCTGGTAAAGTAGCTTTGGGTATAGTAAGCATGTATCTCAATAGAGCTTAAGCTTCTACCCTCATATATTTTTTGCTCCT
>CAISKH010000140.1 GCA_903885865.1 uncultured Mucilaginibacter sp. | reverse complement strand
TAGTTTTAACGAACAATTTGAATTTAGCGGTAAAGCAAAAACCCGGAGCCTGGCAGCTATAGCTATAGGCGTGTTAATAATAGCGCTCGGATTTTTTACCGGTTACGGCGAGCGCACCTTTGCAAACTTATTGCTGATGGGCTATTATTTTACCTGTGTTTGTATAGTAGGCGTAGTGTTTTGCGCCATACAATATGCGGCACAGGCAGGGTGGTCGGCTTCGTTGCTGCGAATACCGCAAACGTTTATAAAAGTATTGCCCTATGCTGCCGTTCTGTTATTACTGATCGTTGCTGCAGGCATTTATTTTACACACCCTATAATTACCGAAGAAACCGGCAAGCACGTAACAGGCCCGTATTTATATAAAGAATGGGCGCTAAAAGGTATTACAACACCCGGCAGCGATGTTTACGATGCTAAAATTGCAGGTAAATCGGGCTATTTAAATATACCTTTTTTCTTTATACGCTTATTAGGTTACCTGGGCGCTTACAGCATATTTGGATTGCTGATGGTAAAATACTCAAACAATGAGGATGAACTGGGCGGTATGTTTAACTACAAAAAAAGCTTTACTATTGCCTGCGCGTTTTTAGCCGTATTTGGTTTTACTGTACCATTATTTGCTTTTGATACTATCATGTCGTTAGATGCGCATTGGTTCTCAACTATGTTTGGCTGGTATAATTTCGCGGCCATGTGGGTAAGCGGCTTATCAGTAATGACGCTGTTGATGATCTATCTAAAAAAGAAGGGATATTTTACCTGGATAACTACTGACCATTTGCATAATATGGGGCAGTTCATGTTCGGCTTCTCGATTTTCTGGACCTACTTATGGTTTGCACAATACCTTTTAATGTATTATGCCAACATTCCCGAAGAAGCCGCTTATTTTTACAAAAGATGGGAGCCCGAGTTTCAGCCCTGGTTTTGGTTCAATATTGTAATAAACTTTCTTGCCCCGTTCTTAGTGCTGATGGCACGCGATTCGAAACGTGCCGTTGGTGTATTGCAGGCCGCTTGCGTTATTTTAATACTGGGCCATTGGCTGGATTACTTTATGATGGTTATGCCGGGCACAGTTGGCCCGCAATCGCACTGGTATACCGAGATAGGCTGGATAGAAGCAGGTACATTTATAGGATTTGCCGGATTATTTAGCTTTTTGTTTTTCAACGCGTTAAGCAAAGTAAAATCGCTGGTACCTAAAAATCACCCTTTCCTGCAGGAGAGTTTACACCATCACATATAATAATTGTTAAATTTGCAACACCATATAGAATACCAAATCACCAATATAATGGCATTCAAACGATTAATAAACGGCGGAGCCCTCTTGAACACCTCTGAGAGCAGACAACCCGTGAAAAACTATAAAAAGATATCTGCGTTTTTCGCGGCGTTTATGCTTTTGGGCACAAACCTGTTAATGGCGCAAACTGCAACTGCAACCGATGCGGCTAAACCCGGCGTAGACTGGTTAAACGTGGGTTATTATGTACTGCTTTTTTTGTTGCTGTGTGTATCAGTGGCTATTGTAGGCAAAATATTGAAGGTTTATGACCTTACCCAACAAATACAAGGAAAAAAAGGCATCCATTGGAATAATGTAATGGGGGTGGTTTGTATCCTGTTCCTTATAGCAGGGGCCATAGGTGCCTGGTGGGAATTCCAGGTGCAGGGGGCTATGTCGTTACCCGAAGCTGCTTCAAAACACGGGGTTAAGATAGACGATATGTTCTGGACGACCACCGTTATTACCTTTATCGTGTTTGTTATTACCCAGGTATTGTTATTCACGTTCCTGTTCAGGTACAGGCATTCAGAAAAGCGCAGGGCGCACTTTTTACCACATAATAATACCATTGAAAAGGTATGGACAATTATTCCCGCTATTGTATTGACCGTACTGGTGATATTTGGATTTTTTACATGGCAGGAAGTTGAAAACAGTACCAATACTAAAGGCGACATAAACATTGATATTACCGGGCACCAGTTTGCATGGTATTTACGTTACCCGGGCCCCGATGGAATATTAGGAAAGAAAAATTTTAGATTAATTGGCGGGGGTAATGATTTAGGTATTGATTATAATGATAAAAACAGCTTTGATGATCTGCGTGCAGATACGTTGGTATTGCCCGTGAACAAATCAATACGCTTAAACATATTTGCTCAGGATGTTATTCATAGCGTTTATATGCCTCACTTCAGGGTGCAGCAAAACGCTGTACCGGGATTGCCAACTTTTTTTAAATTTACACCAACCATTACCACGGTAGAAATGCAGAGAAAATTGGAAGACCCTAAATTTGAGTACCTGCTTTATTGCAATAAAATATGCGGAAGCAGCCACTATAACATGCAAAGAGTTGTACGCGTAGTTACCCAGGGCGAGTACAACCAATGGATAGCTAAACAAAAACCCTACTTAACTTACCAGTTAAGGCAGGAATTAAAACTGGCGGCAGCAGAAGATCAGAAAAAAAGTATTTCACAAAATAGGTTAGCGTTAAACAATTAATTAGCGATTATGTCAAC
>CAISKH010000139.1 GCA_903885865.1 uncultured Mucilaginibacter sp. | reverse complement strand
GTAAAAAGCCTGCTCGAAATACAAAATCAAAACCCGGCTTTAACAAGGCTGAAAATCCACTTTAACCAGTTGGAAGAATTACTGCAGGGCATATTAACCCTGCGCGAGCTTACCCCTAAAACCCGCGACCTGGTATTAAGCTATGGCGAACGCTGCGCTACTATAATGATAAGCAAAATAGCCGCCCAGTTTTTTCCTGAAGCTGTTTTTGTGGATGCATCCGAAGTTATAAAAACCGATAGCTTTTTCGGCCAGGCCAAAGTGAATACCGAACTTACAGAATTGTTGATACGCGGCCTTCACAAAGAGAATGTTGGAAAAATGCTGTTCGTAACAGGCTTTATAGCGGCCAATGAGGTCGGGCAAATAACTACCTTGGGGCGCGGAGGAAGCGATTATACCGCGGCCATTTTCGGCTCAGCGCTTAACGCGGCGGAAATAGAAATATGGACCGATGTTAACGGCATGATGACCGCCGACCCGCGGATGGTTAAAAAGGCCTTTTCGTTACCCGAGCTAACCTATACTGAAGCAATGGAGTTATCCTACTTCGGCGCGAAGGTTATTTACCCGCCAACCATGATCCCGGCGTTTTTGAAACAGATACCCATAGTTATCAAAAATACTTTTGAGCCGGAATTTGAAGGGACTGTTATACGACATGACTGCAAACCGTCAAATTTGGCTATAAAGGGCATATCCTCCATTAATAACATCAGCATACTGAATGTTGAGGGCAGCGGAATGGTCGGCAAAGCGGGCTTTAGCGGCCGTTTGTTTTCATTGCTGTCGCGTGAGCAGATCAACGTGATATTGATAACCCAGTCTTCCTCTGAACATAGCATCACCTTTGCAGTACAGCCTGGCGATACAGAAACAGCGCGCCTATTAATTGAGCAGGAATTTGAACTGGAGCTGATCGCTAAAAAACTGGAACAGGTGCAGATTGAAAAAGATCTCGCCATATTAGCCGTTGTTGGCGAAAACATGAAGGAAACCCCGGGAGTATCGGGCAAATTATTTCATTCATTGGGCCGTAACGGGGTAAACGTAAGGGCCATAGCACAGGGATCGTCTGAATATAATATTTCGGTTATCATCTCCTCGAATGACCTGGCGAAAGCCCTGAACGCGGTGCATGATGCCTTCTTTGTTCAACTTACCAAAACCCTTCACGCTTTTTGTTTGGGAACCGGTAACATTGGCAAAACACTGTTTAAACAATTGAATGCACATACCGCTTTTTTGCAGGACAACAATGGCATACAGGTTAAAATAGTGGGCATAAGCAACACCCGTAAAATGGTTTTTGATACGGATGGTATATCCCTGGATAATTGGGAGGAAATTTTAAACCTGTCGCACGAAAAGGCCGATTTGCAAGCATTCATCGCCAAAATGAAAAGCCTGAATTTGCCCAACTGTGTTTTTATTGACAATACAGCCAGCCCGAAACCAATTGAGTTTTATGGGGAGGTATTTAAATCAACCATATCCATTGTAACCTGTAATAAAATTGGTAATTCGGGGCCCTATAACCGGTACCGCGATTTCAGGGATGCGGCGCGCCAACACGGAGTCGACTTTTTTTACGAAACCAATGTTGGTGCAGGGCTGCCCATCATCCGCACTTTAAAAGATCTGATGAACAGCGGAGACAGGGTGCAGAAAATTGAGGCTATACTTTCGGGTACCATATCATTTTTGTTCAATAACTTTAAAGGCGAAGCCAATTTTCATGATACCGTAAAACTGGCACAGCAAAACGGCTATACCGAACCCGACCCGCGTGATGATTTGCGCGGCACCGACTTTATGCGTAAAATGCTGATATTGGCCCGCGACGCGGGGTATACACTGGAAGCAGCAGACATTTCCCTACAAAGTATGCTGCCGCAGGCCTGCCTGGATGCAGCCAGTGTAGAAGATTTTTATAAAACTTTAAAAACTGAGGATGCTTATTTTGCAGATATAAAAAACCGTGCAGAGACTGAAAACAAAGTTTTAAGATATATAGGCAAACTGGAAAATGGTAAAGCCTCCATCACCCTTGAAATGGTTGATGAGAACCACCCTTTTTATACCCTGTCAGGCAGTGATAATATTATTTCGTTCACAACCGACAGGTATAAAGACCGCCCGCTGGTAGTAAAGGGTCCCGGCGCGGGCGCCGAGGTAACCGCCGCAGGCGTATTTGCAGATTTGATAAATGTAGGGGCGTAACACTCCGGCCCCCTAAAGGGGGAGTTTTTTAATAACAATATGGAAGGAAATATACAAAAAATAAAGGCCCCCACACTAATCACTCCCCCTTCAGGGGGCCGGGGGGTTAAGGTTTTTGCCCCCGCAACCGTAGCAAACGTAGTATGCGGATTCGATGTGCTGGGTTTTGCCGTAAACGAACCTGGCGATGAGGTAATTATGCGGATTATCAATAAACCAGGCATCACCATCAGTAAAATTACCGGGGACGATGGACGTTTGCCGCTTGATCCGGCTAAGAATACGGTAAGCGTAAGCGTAATGCACTATCTTCAAAGTATTGGTCGTACTGACCTGGGGCTGGATATTGAGTTGCATAAAAAAATGCCCATCGGCAGCGGGTTGGGCTCCAGCTCGGCAAGCACCGTGGCGGGTTTATTTGCCGCCAAAACTTTGCTGGGCGATACAAGTGATCCGATACACCAATTACCCTTTGCCATGAAGGGCGAAGAAATGGCCTGTGGGTATGGCCATGCAGATAATGTTGCCCCTGCTTTATTTGGCGGTTTTGTACTGATACGCAGCTATGACCCGCTTGATGTGATACGTTTGCCGCATCCCGAAGGTTTGTATTGCGCCATTGTTTTCCCCGAGGTGGATGTGCCTACCCGCGAGGCCAGGCAGATCATCCGCAATAAGATATTAATGAAGGACGCGGTTGTACAGTGGGGAAATATTGCAGGCCTGGTAAGCGGTTTGTTTATGGGTGATATTGACCTGATTGGCCGTAGCATGCAGGATGTGCTGGTTGAGCCGGTACGCTCCATGCTGATACCCGATTTCTACAAAATGCGCGAAATGGCCATGGAACTTGGCGCGGTAAGCTTTGGTATTTCCGGTTCGGGTCCGTCTGTATTCGCGTTTACCCGCGATGAGGAAACCGCGCGGCAAATAACCCAAAAACTGCAACAACATTTAACACATATAAAAATTGGATCGAATGCTTACGTTTCAACGATTAACGATGCAGG
>CAISKH010000138.1 GCA_903885865.1 uncultured Mucilaginibacter sp. | reverse complement strand
TTTAATAATTCTCACATAAACTCCAGCCGGTTAAAATTTGATACCTTTTATGGTCATTTCATCCGCCAGTTTTTTAGAGATCGGCCTGCAGGCGCAATTTTTTTGATGTTCAAGGTGCCACTCAACTCTTTGTTCAAAGGTTGGGTTCTTGGGCATCGGGTGATCCCGGTGCCATTCCCTGTTTATTTTCATATTTATACGGTTTAGCTATTTTTTTTTTCTAAAATACCGGAACTGAATCCATCGGATAGGGATAAACCAATAATGGCACAGTTGTGTTGGCGGCAATTTTCTTAGTAACGCTCGATTTAAAAAAGAAATCAAACAAACTGCTTTTCCGGTGAACCATTACCAGCATATCCGGCTTTTCATTTTCCAATACCAGGGCTATGCCCTTTTTTACATTTTGATTAGGAAAATTACGGTAACTAATACGTTTATAACCTACTTTAAGTACCATTTGCTGCATAAATGAGTTTTCCGCTTTATTATGTTTGGTGGCATCTGCCGGTAATTCCGGGTTCACATTACCAATAACTATATCGGCAGAAAATTCTTTGGCCAAACCGGCTACCGCATTTATATATTGAATGTCATCCAGGTTAAGGTCGCTTGCGAAAATAAGTTTTTCAATATTTTTGATTGGGGCATCCCCGGGAATTAACAATAAAGGAAGTTTAGTATCATCAATAAGTTCGCGGCAATTATTGCCTAGTACAAAGGTCGTCATGGCGTCAGAACCATGGGTTCCGGCAACTAAAAGCACAATATCTTTATTGTTCTCCAGTGTTGCCAGGGTATTTACCACCGGGCCTTCTTCACAGCTACAAGTAATAGCCGGCATAAATGCACCTGGTATGAGCCTTTCTTTGAGCTCATGCTTTAATTTGTTGCACAATTTCTTTAAACTCATTTCCGAATCGGCTTTGATCTCTTCGTATTCATAAACAGGCCAGGCCACCTGTGCGGCCGCCATCGGAATATCTGCAGGTACGAGGAACGCATTAGATAATAAAACATTTGCGTTAATTTTTTTTGCAACGTGCAGGGCATACCTGGCTGCATGTTCTGAGCGTTCAGAAAAATCAATAAGTACAGCTATTGTTTTCATTGTAATCAACTTTAAGTATACTATAAAGTTGAGCAAAAGTGCTTAGGCAAAAAATGAGGTATATCACCTAAAATATTGTTTGTAGTCAATAATCCATTATCAATACAGCTGCCCCTGCTATCTGGTCTCCCCTTAATTTATCGATCGCTTCATTAACTCCAAACAATTTAAAAATTCTGTTTGTATGTGAATACTAATAGCTACTTTAAAGAGAGTTGATGATCCGTATTATACAATGCCATTTCCAAACTATTATCGAGGCCATAAATATCTTTATAGGTAATTAATTCACCCGCTATTACCAGGCAGGTAAGGTAAGTCACTTTAATAGGTACCTGCTTTTTTAGGGTGAAAGTTTTGTTTTGGTAGGCCATCATGGCTTCATGAAGGGCATTTACCTTAAATTCAGCATTATCGCTTTTTAATAGCAAAGCAGCAAGCTTTTCTGCATTTTCTACCCTTATACAGCCGTGACTGAAGGCCCTGTCTTCCCTTTTAAATAGTTGCTGTTCGGGTGTGTCGTGAAGATAAATATCATAGATATTGGGGAAGCGAAAAACCACGGCACCCAGCGCATTGTCACATCCGGAAGACTGTCTTGCAAAATATTTTTCGGGAACCCGCCTTATTTCTAAAAGAGTTGCCCCGGTCGGCGTAACTATTTTCCCGTTTTCCGTATAAATGGACAAGTGATTATTTGCCAGGTAAGTTATATCCTTTAAAGCCTTGGGAAGCAGTTCACGTATGAATATTTTTTTTGGAACTGTCCAATCCGGCCCTGTAGTAAAATAGCTGATCGCGCTGTTTAGCGTGGGCGTATGTGCAGCAGGCTTTCCAACAATAACTTTGAATTCGGTTGTGGCATTGGGCTGATGAAATTGTAAATTATAGGCAGGAATGTTAACCTGGATATAGGTGCTATCATCAATAGCCGCCCATCTTAGGCGTTCCATATTGATGGCCATTAACCGTATATCACTTTCCGGAATTTCATAACAATCGCCCTGGTGCAAACCTGTGAGCAGGCGCATGTGATATTGCAAATCAACGTATTCCTTTGATTTAGGTTGAACGCTAGCAATAATACTCAAAAAGTCGGCGTTCTTTTTTGGATTCAATGCAATCATCAGCGTTTCTTCGGCATGAAATCCGTTTATGTCCCCTTTATCAATTTTATCAGCAGAAAATTCAGGATTAAGCTTTCCAAAATGAAGATTGTTAATTATATTAAGCATGGCGTCCGTTAGCAGGATATCAAAACGGGCCTGCTCTTTAATGCTTACTTTTCCGGGGATATCCAAAATATCATGCAATTTATCATACAATAATTCTTTTGGATGATAGTCCGAATGTGCTAAACCAAATTGCAATACGCAATCAAGCACCAGCATGGCCTGCCATGTTTGCCCTTTTTCATTTTGTGGCTTTATCCATGGTGATTGAAAATTCTGTTTACTGTAAAAACGGCTAACGCTTTTGGGATAGTATAAACCTGAAACCTGCCCAACAACTAACTGACGTTGAATCTCTTGTGAAAGAATGCTATCAGGTTTCTCTATAACGGGTGGGGAACAGGCACTACTACTTAAAAATGCAACTAATAGCACACCTGTAAATTGTATTGACCGCAGATCGTGGAGCAATCTTTTCATGACGCTTAATTTAACATCATAAAGATCAACTATGCTAACCGCCTAAATAATGATTTTCATCATGTTACGGCTTGATAGTCCGCACACTAAATGATAAAAGGTCGAATTTTAGAATACATTGCGCGCCGGTTGATGAGGATGTCATTTTTTTAATCCAATCACCGAATTAATCACCTTTTTGTAGTGATTCGGTGAATAAAGAAGATATCTACCTCAAATACAAAAGCCTGCGAACGAATAATTTGCAGGCTTTTGTTGCATTTTGTAGTCAAAATTTGCGGTGAGGGAGGGATTATTTTCAATGATCCCTTTGAGAGGTGGCTAAAATCATTTTATTGCCTGTTCGCTATCGCTCACTGGTCATTTTTGTTTTATCGCTTATGCTCAAACTTTGTTTGGCTACGCCCTAAAACAAAAATGCCCGGCTACGCCAGGCAATAAATTGATTTGCGGTGAGGGAGGTACTTGAACCTATGATATTTTGGTTAATCTAATTTAAGCAATAAACAGCCTTTACACATCAAATAAGCCATTTTTATAAAACACAACTAAAATAAACTAAACCTATATCACAAAATAATTGCTACCAAATTTGCTACCAATTTTAAAAATAC
>CAISKH010000137.1 GCA_903885865.1 uncultured Mucilaginibacter sp. | reverse complement strand
GGGTTAATAGCTGTAAAATAATAATTGGGATGTTCAATATACCCTTTCAGATCGGCAGTAAGCAATAAGTTAAAAAAAATTGTCTTTTCATCCGCTTCGGCATAAGGCACTTTCCCTTCATCGGTAACCGCCAGAGAGAAAGCTCCGCTTACCGGTTTGCCATCCTGGTTGGTAACCTCCAGGTTAAGATATACCCGGTTACGCTGTTTATACCCGGGTTTATCAGGTATTACCTTAATATTTAAATGTTTACCGGCATCGCGTATAAACACCAGCCTTTCGGCCACCGGCTGATAATCGGGCGAGAACAAGGTAAACTGCAAAATTCCCTCCGGGAAGCGACTTTTAGGAATGATTGTTGTAATGCCGTTCCGGGTAAGTGTTGCTTTGCCGGTATATTGTACGGTATTATTTGCCTGGGCAATAAGCGTGATCTCACCCTTATTGAGTAAAGCATTGCTTGCCTGTATGCTCACTATAATATCGCTTTCGGTTTGTATTACCGATAAACCATAACCCTCGTCGTTTGCCCTGGGTAGTTCAACCCGTTTTTCACCGTCCGGAAGTTTTAAAACAGCCGTATAGGTGTTCCCTGCAACAGGTTGCGGGGTAAAAGTCCCCATACCGGCATGTTCCGATTGAAAGGCGGCAACCTGCTGATTATTCTGATCGACCACATAACCTGCTACTTCTTTACCCAGCCCATCGGCCCCTACGGCTTTAAAAGCTACTTTCGAAATAAGCCCGTTCACCAACTCGCCCCCTTCGGGAAAGAACTGTATGCTGATAATTGGCATATCATTTTTGACAAGTGCAGGCTGCACCTCACTTGTAACCATTGGTTTTGCTTTGGTTGCAGGCAGTTTACCCGCGCCCGTTATTGGGGGTAACGCATTGCCTATATTAAATGCCTTATCAAAGTAGTATTCTTCGCCGAAATTGCGCATCAAATTGGTGTAGGCGCGGATATGGTAATTCCCGGCCTTCAGCAAACTATCGCTTAGCGTAAGGCCACCCCAGCCCAGCCCGCTGGTAAGCGGCAGGCGGAGGCTTGTTTTCACCGAGTCCTTATCATTGACCAGGTCGGCGTACAAAAACTTGCCTAACGTTGAAAGCTCGTTGTTTTCATTTACCACATAGGCTTTCATCCAAATGGTATCGCCCAGGCTATAATAGGGTTTATCAAAATGGAGATGTACTTTTTCTATCGGCACTTTCTTCCTGAAACTATCCAGGGAGGCTGCCAATTCGATAAGTTTGCCTGGGGCAGGTTTTGGCGGATCGACGAAATAATCAAAAGGCACCAGGTCGGCCACTCGTTCCCATGTCCAATAGCCATTATATACTATATCATTTGTCGGCGACAGACTTCCGTTCCTGTCTAATAATATGCCATCCTTAATAGGGATCAATTCTGATACCTGGCTTTTATTGGTTGACGGTTTTACAGGAATGTCAAAATGATCAATTGAATGATAGAATATAGCTGGTTCTTCTTCTTTGGTATACACAACAAATAAACTGGTGGAGTCATCAAAATTATGAACCGTGTTTAGTTTTAATTGCCTAAAGTCGTTGTTAATATAAGAAAGTAAGGAACTGCTATTGATAGC
>CAISKH010000136.1 GCA_903885865.1 uncultured Mucilaginibacter sp. | reverse complement strand
CGTCAAAAGGGTTCATCACCAGCTTTCCTGAAATGTCGTACACCTTAACCACCACCTTGCCGGCATTTTCAAGCTGTACGTTTAGTGTTGCATCGCGCGTAGTAGGGTTGGGAAACAGCTGAATGCCGGTAATTGAAGTTGACTGTTCAATACCGGTAGGTGCTGGTGCGCCGCCCACATTAAAATCATCTATATAAAGATTGTTGCCATGTATAGAAGTAAATGCACGGATTTTAAAATGCACGTTGGCTACCTGGTATGTTGAAGGGGTTAAGGAAAGCGTTACCTGTTTCCAGTATGCGGGCGCTGTAGTGGGTACAAAGTTAGCCTGAACATAACCGGCATTCAATACCGCATTGCCACCTGTTGAGCCCAATTTGGCTGCATTTGAAAGCACTCTCCAGGTTACACCACAATCGGTACTGGCATAAACTACCATTGAATCCTGGCCATCAAGATATTGATTGGCTGAAGCCCATGAGTAGTAAAATGAAAGCTGCATTTTAGCGGTTGGCACCGCGGTCATGTTAATGCCGGGTGTTATAATTTCGTCAATATCAAAATTGGCATGTGCATCGTAATTGTTAAGCACGGCTGAACCGTTGCCATTATGAGCAGCCGAAGTGGTTTGCGTAAACCAGGTAATGTTATTATCGTATTTGTTATTGGCATCAAAGTTTACAGAGGTCCAGCGGCCGGTATTAAAAATACCCGGGTCTTCAAAACCTTCATAGTAAGGGGCTGTAATACTTGCTGTGGCAGAGCTGACATATACCAGGTTTGAATCTGTATAAGTACTGCTGCCATAGCTGTTAGATACCGTAAGCGAAATAACCTGCCAGCCCAGGCGGCTAAACATAACAGTTGGGCTAAGCGAGGAGTCGTTTGAGCCTATAGCAAAGGTAGTTCCGGTAGGCAGTGTCCAATGACGTGAAGTAATGGTGCCGTTACCCGAAGAGTTTAACAGCTGAACCGGTGTGCCTGTACAAACATATCTTGAGTTGTTACCGGTACTGTTGGCTACCGTGCTCTTAACTGAAAAACCCGCAATAGGCGCACATGGAGAAGGCAAGGTATCGTAAGTGCCGGTTGCAATGAGGTTTGAATCTGTCCACAAATTATTTCTTCCTGAAACAGGCGAGTTTGCGGTAGCCAGCCAGCGCGCTTTCTGACCCTCGGTAAACATAACAGAGCAGTACGAATACTCCATATAGTTTTGATAGTTTTCAACTACACCGGCGTTGCAAATTTGAGCACCCGAAGGAGTTGGGCAACTTAACCAGCCTTTGGTTTCAGGAGTATCTTCAACCTCATCATCGCCGCACGACACCTCAGGGTTGTTGGTATTGCCCCAGCAGTGCTGCAAATTAAAGCAGTGACCGATTTCATGTGTAAGGGCCTTGGAGGTAAATGCACTACCCGTACCTATGCTGCCCATGTAGTTACTTAATATAATTACTCCGTCTCTGTGCGGAAAATTATAGTCTACCGCTACATCGCTTGCGTAATAAGCGTATCCCGCAGCGCCGGGTATTTGAAACTGACCTATCAGCCAAACGTTTACATATTTTTCACGGGGCCATCCGTTTAGTTTTGAGTAATCATCTCCCACATAAGTTTGGTCTGATGTAATACGGTCAATACCGTTGGTGCAATTGCCGTTGGGGTCGAGTTTAGCTAAGCGCCACTCAACACCCATATTGGCAATAATATATTTAAAGTTGCCTACTGCATCCGCTGTATCGGCATTTTGCTTGTTGTAGTCAATATTCATAATGCGCACTTCATCAATAAGCTGCGCATCTGATACGTTTTCAATACCACCTTCGTTTATAACGTGAAATACAAAAGGTATAATGATACGGCCGGTGGTAGATTTTTCAAGTTTACCTTTATGGTTCTTTATCCATTCCTGGGTTGATACTTCCATTGATTTTTCCAATTCAAGAATTTCAGGATGCTCTTTCAGCAGTTTTTG
>CAISKH010000135.1 GCA_903885865.1 uncultured Mucilaginibacter sp. | reverse complement strand
CCACCCGTAAAAAAGTAACCGTTAAGGTAAAGTTGGACGGCCAGGGCGCAGAAAGCGGCTTTGTATCCATAGCCTGTGTACAGGAAAACCGCATTGAAATAAAGAATAAGAATGATATTGAAAGTTACCTCTATTTAAAGCATGATTTGGGTGAACTCCCCGAAAGGGAAACCTATTTAGGCAATAATGAAGCCGATAAACAATTCCTGGAAAATATATTGCTGGTTAAAGGCTGGAGCAGGTATAAATGGACCGATGTGCTAAAAGCCGAACCGGCAGATACTATGCGTAATTATAAAGACCTGGTTTTTAAGGGAAATGTTATGCAAAACGCAAGTTTTAAATTGGTGGACAACGACCAGAAACAGTATTTTGATGCTAAAGAAAGGCCGTTAACAAAACCCTTTGTATTAACAAATATGAACAGCCCGGTTAACCGCATTACTACAGGTAATACCGGCGGCTTTATTTTGAATGATGACGACCTGGTTACCCAACCAAATAAGTTAGTAAGCCTGAAGCAAAACAATGATCACGCGGATGACTATTTTATTCATGTACCGGACCCGTATGCGGGAACTAACAAAATGCTGGCAGCACAATTGGACCCAACAGATTATAGTGTTCGCGGACAACAGGAAAGTACGCAAAATATGCAACTGGCAGATAATGAACATGCCGTACACTTAAAGGAAGTGAAGATCAATGGAAATAATGATGATTCTTTTGTTGGTATTGCCGGCCACAAAACAGTAAATGCTTGCGGCGATTATGTAGGTGATGGCGATATTTTGAATGGCGGGGGTGCTAGCCCCGATAATCGCCCGCCGATAAAGGGACACAGGTATTTTGTGAATGGCACTAGAAGTACTACAATTTATTTAGGCTGCGATTTAGAAGAAGACTCGAATCTGTTTCAATTCAAAGGTATCTATGCGGCACAGGAGTTTTACCCACCGGATTATTCGAAAATAGATATTTCAGAACCACAATTTTTATCAACCCTATACTGGAAGCACCAGATGAAGGTATCCTCAGCCAGTGACACTGAGTTTTCATTTTTTACCAGTGACATCACCGGAAAGTTTAAAATTATTGTGCAGGGTGTAACTGGTAATGATGTTACTTATAGAGAGAAAACTTTTAATGTGGTAAAGAATAAATAATACTTTCATCCCCCCCCGTTTTCCCACTTTTACAGTATTACCTATGATAACTATTTGATCCATGAACTACAGATCGATATTGATTGCCTGTTCCAAATATATTTATGTATTGCTGATGATGTTACCGGCTTTGGCAGGTTATGCGCAAACTGCCCAAAAAGCTGATAACGAGATAACCACAGATAAATTAAGCTACCACCTCAGTAACGACCGGGATAGCCTCTACCTTAACATCAACACAACCGATAGCCTGTTGCAAAGGAACATACTCGGCTCGGGCATCACCTTTACCCTAAATGCAGGAGGCGCTAAAAGCATAACCTTCCCGGTAAATGAAAAAACAGATGAGGGCGGTGTTATAGATGCCGGCCGCCAACAGCTGCAATTAAAGGCATTATTAACCCAATACCGAAAAATTAGCGTAAGCGGGTTTGCCGGTATTCATGACGAGCTGTTAAGCGCCCGTAATTTTTATGGCATCAGGGTGGCCATAGTTTATGATGATAACAATAACAGCATGAGCTACACGCTCACTATACCCTTAAAGCTTTTACAAACGGGTTCCGCAAGTAATAATGAATGGCCGTTCAGCATAAAGGTCAATCGCCTGGAAAGAACGGTAATAAAGTACCTGTACAGCTGGCTGGATACGTGGGGGCATAATACCAATGGCAACTACATGAAATTAACGCAATTAGCCAATAGTGAGAGTTCGAAAAGCCTTGATGAAAGACTCGGTGATGCATATTTAAACAAATTGAAGGCCGGAACAGCAAAATTCGTAGGTAAAGATCCCGATGGCTTTCCAACTTTTTCAACCTTAGTCATACCCCTCACCCGTAATGCTAAGTTTTCGGGTAAGTATGTTTTACAATAAGACAAACCATGAATAACGATACGAACTGCAAACCTATTTTGATCGCCTGTTTTTTGTCGCTGTGCATCATTAATGCAAAGGCGCAAACTACAGGTGTTAACAACCTGGACGGTAAACTAAAAGCTTATGGCGTAAAGAACCTTACACCTGTACTGTTTGTACACTTCGATAAAAACGTTTACACCGGCAATGAAAACGTGTGGTTCACCGGCTATTTGTTTGGGGCCGATTATAGCAGGTATAGCCTACTTTCGCTGGTTTTGGTAAAGGATGATGACCGCTCGGTAATATTGGAAAATAAGTTCCTGGTGAAAAACGGGTTGTCGTTTGGTAAAACTACCATTCCCGATTCGCTGGCGCCGGGTAATTACAGTTTTATAGCCACCACCAATCGTTTGCGCAATGGTTTGCCCGAGGTGGTATTCACCCAGCCGGTTACCATTAAATCATCCGAAGCGCCAATCATCAATGCCTCGCTGAACCCCGTAGATACCGGCGCGAATAAAACCATGCAAAAAGTGATGCTGCTGGTCAGCTTTACCGGTACTGCCAAGCCGCTTGCTTCGGTACCCGGCAGCTATTACGTGGGCAATGCGGCCAACCCGGTATTGTGGGGGTATTTCAGCACCAAAGCCGGGCAGTATATATTTGAGGTACCCTCCAGGCTGTTCAGCCAGGGAAACAATACATTGCATGTACCTATCAGCTACAAAGGGCAAAACGTGGAGTTAAGCATCGATCTGCCCACAAAGGAGGGATACGCCTCGGTGGCTTTTTACCCGGAAGGGGGGAATATGGTTAGCGGCATACCGGGTGTAGTAGGTTTTGAGGTACGAAACAGTAAAGCGGTCGCTATAAGCGCGACAGCATTTTTGTATGAAGGTACAAAAATAATCGACACCCTACAAAGCAATAGCTATGGCCTGGGTAAATTTACCCTAACACCAACAGCGGGCAGCAATTATTATGTAAAGCTGTATAACCTAAACAAGGCAGACACGGCTTATCAGTTGCCGAAGGCTATCGCCACAGGCCCGGCATTGAGCATAAGCCACACGGTGGTAAACGATACCCTTGCAGTAACCATACGTGACAGCCGGAAAGAAAAGCTCTATTTGATAGGCCATAATTATAAACAGGTGTTCTTTGCACAGCCTGTGGATATGACGGCAGGTATAAAACATATAAAATTCATTATAAAGGATATACCTAAAGGCCTGGCCCAGCTGACATTGACAGACAGCACAGGCAGGCCCTTTGCCGAACGTTCCATGTTTGCTCATTTTGATAAGCGGATACCCGTGAGCATAGCGACTGATAAAAGTGAATACAAAACAAGGGAAAAGGTAAATGTGAAGATCAGGCTCGATAGCCCTTTGCCCGATAGTGGTTTTGTATCGGTAGCCTGTGTGCAGGAAAGCCGCTTGTCTATCAACAAAAAGAATGATATTGAAAGCTATTTCTATTTAAAGAACGACCTGGGCAACCTGCCTGCACGGGATACTTATATAGATAATACCGAAGCAGACAGGAACTTCCTGGAAAACATCCTGCTGATAAAAGGCTGGAGCAGGTATAAATGGACCGATGTGCTAAAGGCGGGGCCACAGGATACCGTGCTCAACTACCAGGACCTGGCATTTAAGGGCAGGGTAACAGAAGCAGGCGATAAACTGAATTTTAACGGACCAGCTACCGAGACAGTACCGGATGCGCCGGTAACTTTAACGGCGCTGAGAAACCCGGCAATTTTGATCAAAACCGACAAAATGGGGAACTTCGCATTAAGCCATACCGACCTGCTGACAGATTCAAATAAACAGGCGGAGTTTGTGGCGGTAGCTACTAACCCCAAAAAATTTCGCATTCACCTAAGCGACCCGTATAGCGATGTGAATGAGCTGCTGGCATGGAAATTATTGCCCATAAATGTTAATGACCGATCTCAGCAAAACACCGCCGAGCTGGCGCTGCCGCAAAAAGACCATGCCATTAATTTAAAGGAAGTAAAAATAAAGGGCGATCATGATGACGACGGGATATTTGCCGCCCTGGGCCGGGGCCAGACGCTGGAGTTTGGCGATACCTGGCTGGAAACGGGTGTAAAAGAAGGTCTTATATCTGTAGGCTTCCGAAAGGATTATGTGATCATCGGGCGGGCCACCTATATGCTCTCGTTAACGGGTATTAATGCCCCCAGGGAGTTTTACAGGGATAATCAGGTAACCGGTGTGCCTGATTACCAGTCTACCTTATACTGGAAGCACCTGGCGGGCATATCGTCCATTAAAAATGCGGAACTGTCGTTTAACACCGGCGACATCACGGGCAATTTCAGGATCGTGGTGCAGGGCGTAACAACAGGCGATGTTACCTATGGGGAAGCGGCGTTTACGGTAAAATAAAACTTATCAAATACCCGTCAAATCAATCCATTTTTCTTGTTTCACTCAACCAAAATTGACTAATCAACAATTATTTGATTATCAACCATAAACACATAAATTAAGTATAAACCCGCATACCAATACGTCGTAACACGTTGTTACTCCCAATAGCTATCGGGACTGTTTCACCGCAGGGACACCACGATGGCATGATTTTTTGGTGGATTGGGAGAAGCTTTACGCTGACGTGGCAAACTCCGGGAACAGTAGTTAATTAATTTTTGTGTGGCGGGTGGTTGGGCCACTTTTGGTTTTCAATTCTGAAATAACTATTTTTGAGTACATTATAATCAGCCATGCTTACAGTACATCCACAATACAATAAAGACACCACCGGAAAGAGCCTCGTTATCCTCCCCCAAAATGAGTTTGATACGTTAATGGAAGAACTGGAAGAGTTGGAAGATATTCAACTTTATGATGAAGCCAAAAAAAACGATACCGGCGAACGCATACCAATGGATGAGGCATTTAAACTAATTGAAGCCAAACGCAAAGAAAAATAGCAGATGGTTTATGCTTTAAACTTTAGCAAACAGGCCCTCAAAGAGTTAGAAAAGATCATGTAGTGTGATGGGTGTCATGCTGAGGCACTCGAAGCATAAGCGAGGGCCTATAAATCATTTTTTCTTTTGGATAATTCTGGTAATAAATCCCAGTCGCCATTTATAATGGCCTCTTTCTTTGTCCTTCCCCAACCTTTAACCTGTTTCTCAAACGCAATTGCCTGGGTAATATCATTAAACACTTCAT
>CAISKH010000134.1 GCA_903885865.1 uncultured Mucilaginibacter sp. | reverse complement strand
TTTGCTAACTTAGCAGATACAGAGGCCTTTATGGAACTGCCTTTGGCTAAGAATGAATTTAAAAAAGGCGAGGCGTACAGGGTCTGGAATCACAGATTTAGTTGATTAAACAGATGTGGCAGATTAAATAAATTTATGATAATATTTTACATTCAATATTAACAATCACAAAAATCAACTGTATCTGCTTAATCTGTGATTCAGGCAACAAATGGAAGAATACAAACATAGCGATCTGACCCATAAAATAATTGGCTGTGCTATGCAGGTTCATTCGTTTTTGGGCAATGGTTTTCAGGAAGTTATATACCAAAGAGCTTTAGCACTTGAATTTACCAAGTGTGGGTTAGGTTTTCAGCGGGAGCTAGAGATACCGATATTTTATAAGGATCATGTTGAGCCTATCGGTTTGAGAAGAGTTGACTTTTTGGTTGAGGGAATTGTTTTGGTTGAATTGAATGCACTAACCTTAATAGAAGATGTGCATTTGGCACAAACATTAAATTATTTACGGGTTTACAAAATTGAAATTGGTTTATTGATAAATTTTAGAGAGAAAAGCCTTAATTTCAAGAGATTCATTCTGTCTGAAAGAAATGATTATCAAGCACTGAAATAAATAACATCTGTGAAATCAAATAAATCAGAAATATCTGTGATCACTCATTTGGATAACGCGGGTAACGCAACTATGGTAGATGTTTCTGAAAAAGAAGTTACCCGCCGTACGGCCACCGCGCGCAGCATAGTTTTTTTACCCGATGAAGTTTTAAAACATTTAACCAACGGCGATCTGCAAACAAAAAAGGGTTCGGTATTTCAAACTGCGATAATTGCAGGTATTATGGCCGCAAAAAAAACAGGAGAATTGATACCCCTTTGCCATCCGCTGGGATTGGATAACTGTAAAATAGACATTCAGCTAAACGAACAACAGGAAGTAGTAATAGATTGCACTGCTACCATCACCGCCAAAACAGGTATCGAAATGGAAGCATTGGTAGGGGCAAGCATAGCCGCATTAACTATTTATGATATGTGCAAGGCACTGAGCCATGACATTGTAATAAAAGAAACCAAACTGATAGAAAAAACAGGAGGTAAACGTGATTTCAAAAGAGCATAACCAGCCTGCCGGCAGGCACGGAAAACACGCTTCGTTGGTAAGGCCCATAACGGGTAATTTCGGGCGCAATGAGTGGGCCATTGTAGGTGCGCCATGCATCAATATTAAATTGCTGGCTAATGATATTATCAGCGCTTTGTCTCTAACATATAAATGCGCTTATTCCGATGCTTCGCATAATGATGAGATCATATTGCCCCCCGGCCGCCTGGCAAGTGGAGCTGTTTTAGAATATACCGATCAGCAAAATTATCATCAGTTCAATTACAGTACGGGTTTAAAACCCATACATTTCAAGCAACAGTTTGCTGATGCCGACCTGGTGCTGGTTAACGGCAATCACCAGCCCGCAAAGGCACAGGTAGTTATTATCTACAACAATAAAAGCGCGTCGTTACAAAAGCGTTTGGCGCAATTAACCAATGTGGAGTTGATATTGCTGGCTGATAATGTGGACGATGTTTTCGATTTTATTAAAGAGGCCATACCTGGATGGCAGCAATTGCCTATTTATCGCTTGGATGAAACCGATAAGATAATAGCTTTTTTTGAAACCAAAATGCAGCAGGCAACACCGAAATTGAACGGACTGGTATTAGCAGGCGGCCAAAGTACCAGAATGGGCCATGATAAGGGGGCGCTTAACTGGTATGGCAAAGAACAGCGTTATTATATGGCCGACATGCTAAAAGAATATTGTGATGAGGTATTTATCTCCTGCCGTGCAGTGCAACAACAGGAAATAGATAGTACCTACCGTACTCTAGCAGATACATTTACAGGGTTGGGGCCCTATGGTGCCATATTATCTGCCTTTCGTGAAAACCCGAATAGCGCTTGGCTGGTTGTAGCCTGTGACATGCCTTTGCTGGATGCAAATACTCTGCAAAACTTACTCGACAACCGTGATCCGTCATCAATAGCAACAGCTTTCGAAAACGGGTATGATGGATTACCTGAACCTTTAATTACTATTTGGGAGCCAAAAAGCTACCCTGTATTGCTGGCGTTTTTAGCCCAGGGTTATTCGTGCCCGCGTAAGGTTTTAATAAATAGCTACACGAAATCATTAAAGGCTGTAGATGCCGACGCATTGAGCAATGTAAATACACCCGAAGATTTTGAAAAAATAAAACGTCAGATCCATCAAAAAATAGCTTCCGCATAATGGAACACGATTTTTTAAGATATAGCTGCCAGATTGCCCTGCCCGGATTCAGCGAATCCTCTCAACTACTTTTACAGCAGGCCAAAGTATTAATAGTAGGTGCCGGAGGATTAGGGTGCCCTGCCGCACAATATTTAACCGCGGCAGGTGTGGGTACCATTGGTATTGCCGATTACGATACGGTTTCTTTAAGCAATTTACACCGGCAAATATTATATACGCCCGTAGATGTTGGTTTTAAAAAAGCTGCGATTGCCTGTGCGCGCCTGCAGCAGCAAAATCACGGTATTCAACTGATAGCACATGATATTAAAATAACATCGGATAATGTGATGGATATTATTATTCACTATGATATGGTAGTTGATGGCACAGATAATTTTGAGACCCGTTATTTATTGAATGATGCGTGTGTATTAACAGGCAAGCCCATTTTTTATGGCGCTATTTACCAGTTTGAAGGGCAAGCCGCTGTTTGGAACATAATCAATCCGGACGGTACCAGGTCGCCGAATTACAGGGATCTGTTCCCCGAAGTGGATGCCACCCAGATACCTGATTGCGCCGATGGCGGGGTAATACCTACACTAGCCGGGATCATTGGCAGTATACAGGCAAACGAGGTTATTAAATACATAACTAAAACAGGGGAGTTGCTTGCCGGAAAAGTAATGGTGTTTGACGCTCTGTCGCTGCAAAGCCGGATCATAAAAATAGGAAGGGTCACCAAAACGAATATAACCCGACTGGTAGAAACGGTTGATGTTCCAACTCTTTCCGTTAGTGAAGTAAAGAAGGGTTTGGCAAATGATACTTTAGAGTTGGTTGATATCCGAACCGACCAGGAGCGGGACATTATTGATATTGGTGGCGTACATATTGAAGCCGATGAACTGGATGAGTACAAAGATTACCTTAACAATAATAAGGTTAAAGTATTATACTGTTCATCGGGTAAAAGGAGTGGGGAGGCTGTAAAGGCTATCCGGAAAAAATGGTCAAATGCCAAAGTGTTTTCGTTGGAAGGCGGATTACAGGTGTGGTTTGAGGATAATTAAAGATTCACTCATTAATCAGGGTTGCGCGGCCACCCAAACTTCTCCATCCTCAAAAATTTCTTTTTTCCATATAGGTACAGTTTGTTTCAGCGTGTCAATAATAAAGCGGCAAGCTTCAAAAGCGGCATCACGGTGCGCGGCTGATACCGCGATAATTACGGGTATTTCACCAATTTGCAATACGCCTGTGCGGTGGTGTATCAGTATTTTTTGTACGGGCCATTGTGCAAAAGCCTGTTGGGCTATTTTCTCCATTTCGCTTATAGCCATTTTCTCATAAGCTTCAAACTCCAGCCGGACCACGCCTTTACCTTTAGTGGTATTACGAACGGTACCAACAAAAACATCAATCCCGCCCGTTTCGGGCGACATTACCCAATCAACGCAATCCTGTACGTTTAAGGTGGAAACTAATAGTTTTATTTCTGTGTTCAATTGTAAGTGTTATGTTTTTTACCCTCCGCTTACCGGCGGAATAATAGCAATTTCATCACGTTCATGTATATTATCACCATCCAGGGCATATTCATTATTAACAGCCACCATATAGGTTGCCAGGTGTTTTAGCCGGGGATATTGATGCTCTAATAAATATTTCAAATTTGATATAGTTGCGTCATTTGCAAGGTCAATAGTAACCTCAGAACTGCCGAATATATCCTTTGCAATGCCAAACGCAAGTATGTTAATTTTCATTTTCCGATCTGATTGTAAGAATATGCAAAAACTGTAGTTGTTGTTTTACTTTCAAATTTAAAACACAGTATTTAACAGCTAAATATAAAAAAATAAAAATATTTT
>CAISKH010000133.1 GCA_903885865.1 uncultured Mucilaginibacter sp. | reverse complement strand
GGCTGGACGCTGAAACAGGTAGTTCACCATTTGGCCGATAGCCACATGAACTCATTAATACGTTTTAAATGGGCGCTTACCGAAGACAAACCAACCATAAAAGCTTACGAACAAACCGATTGGGCCCTGTTAGCCGATTACCGGCTGCCTGTTGAACCTTCATTAAAAATGCTGGAAGGCATACATCAGCACCTTACCGCTTTGTTTGAAAGTTTTAGCGAGGACCAATGGAACCGGGCTTTTATTCATCCGGAAACCGGGTCAACTGTTCCGTTAAAAAGAAACCTGGCTTTATATGCCTGGCATGGCAAACATCATTTAGGGCATATTACAGAGACGATAAAAAGGTTTTGACTCAGCCCCACCCAACCCTCCCCGGAAGGGAGGGCTTTAAAAGCGATATTAAAGTCTCCCCTACCGGGGGAGATTTAGAGGGGGCCGAACTCAATCACCACATCATTACTAACCGGGTGCCCGGTACAGGTAAGTACCCAGCCTTGCAACAGGTCGGCATCGGTTAATACATCATTTACAGCCATCTCTACTTTACCGTTTGTGCACTTAGCGATGCAGGTGGAACAAATACCTGCCCTACAGCTATAAGGCAACTGAATATTGTTTTGTAAAGCCGCCTGTAGTATCGATTGGTTTTCGCCAATCACCAAATCATGCAATTCGTTTTTATAGTTGATGCGGATGGTCCTTGGCGGATAATTGACCGCTGTGCCGCTGACGGGCACTGTTTCCAGCACAAAGTTTTCTTTACGGATATGGTTGGCTTCTACACCCATATATAACAGGGTGAGGCGCACCATACGCATATAGGCAAACGGTCCGCATAGGTAAAATTCAGCAGTGGCAAGATTGTAATAAATGTTTTCATTAACCAGTTGCTCAACACTGATATTGTTGAGCCGCTTACCATCGCTACTTAACAGGTGGATCATTTTTAACCTGTCGGGATGTTTGGTTTGCAATGCATTCAATTCATCGGCAAATAAAACAGAATTTGTATCGCGGTTGCTATAAATAAGGGTAATTCGGCTGTTACCTGTCCGGCTCAAAATAAACTTCAGTTGCGAAAATATGGGTGCTATGCCGCTGCCTGCGGCAAACAGTATAATATCTTTTTGCGACTTAAAATCATTAATTGTAAAACGTCCTGCGGGTTCAACTGCATTTAAAATATCGCCCTGCTTTACTTTGGTTATCAGGAAACGCGATATTTCTCCGTTAGCTATGCGCTTAACGGTTATAGATAATAGTTCCTCATCAGGCGACGAGCTTAACGAGTATGACCGGCGGATATCCTCGTTATGATGTGTAAATACCAGCGTAATAAACTGCCCTGCTGCGTAGGCTATTTTTTTGCCAGATAGTTCAGCAAGATAAAATGTAGCCGTATCGGCAGCTTCCCATTTTATGGCCTCAACCCGTAACCTTAGCACGTTACCAGGCTTTAAGTACCAGTTTCCCAAATTGCGATGAACTGTCCATCACATCTACTGCTTTTTGTGCCTCATTTAACGGGAACACTTCATCAATAACCGGCTCAATTTTATGCTCGGTCATAAAGTTGAGCATATTTTTAAAATCGGTTTGTGTGCCCATAGTGGTGCCTAACACCTGCAATTGTTTCCAGAATATTTTTCGCCCGTTAATGGCGGGGATATCGCCCGCTGTACCGCCAAAAAACACAATGCGTGCGCCGGGGTTACAAATATCGGGGAACTTGGCAAAGCCGGCACCGAGAGCACTATCAATTATTACATCAAAACCTCCGGCTAAATGATATAGTTCCTCGGCCCAATCTTTGGATTTATAATTTACACCTGCGGTTGCACCTAACTGTATGGCCGTATCAATTTTTTCGCCGGTGCCTGATGTTACAAATACCTTGCAGCCAGCGGCAACCGCCCACTGCAGGGCGAAAGTGCAGGTGCCGCCGCCAACACCGCTTATTAATACGGTATCGCCTCTTTTTGCTTTGCCTTTGGTAAACAACGCGCGGTAAGCCGTTAAACCGGCCAGCGGAAATGCGGCCGCCTTTTCCCAGCTTAAGTAAGCGGGCTTATTATATAAATATTCGGCACGGGTTTTAACATATTCGGCAAAGGTGCCATCATCGGGCAGGCCCAATATTTTAAAGTTTTTTGATTGAAATTCTTCATGTTCGCCCCAGTTATTGCCGGGGTATATTACTACCTCTTTATTCAGCCATGCCCCGTCAACCCCCTCGCCAATTTCGGCAACAATACCCGCGCCGTCCGACCCTAATATGGTTGGATATTTTAAGCCTGCGTATTTGCCTATAGTTATCCAGTAATCGCGCCGGTTTAGTGCCGCGGCCTTTATTTTCACTAAAACTTCGCCGGGCGTAAGGGTGGGTTTTTCAACTTCCTTCCATACTAACGGTTTATCAGGGGCTTCAAGAACGATGGCTTTCATATTAGAAATTAATGCGGAATGCGGAAGTTCAACTGCGAAATTAAAATAAATCGCAATTAAAATTCCGCACTCCAAAATTAAACAAATCCGAAATGGAATATTCGAAATCAGCTTACGCTTTCGCGTACAACTCGGCAACATGACCCCAGTTGATCACGTTCCATATAGCCGCTAAATAATCGGGGCGGCGGTTTTGGTATTTCAAATAATAAGCATGCTCCCAAACGTCAATGCCTAAAATTGGCGTGCCTTTAGTTATTTCGGGCAGATCCATTAACTGGTTATCCTGGGTAGGGGTTGATATTACTGCCAGTTTTTTATCGGCACCAACAATTAACCATGCCCAGCCCGAACCAAAACGGGTAGCACCCGCGTCAGACATTTTGGTTTTCAACTCAGCAAACGAGCCGAAAGTGCTTTTTATAGCATCGGCCAAAGCGCCTGTTGGCTCACCGCCGCCGTTTGGCGAAAGCAGCGTCCAGAACAAGGAGTGATTATAGTGGCCGCCCCCGTTATTACGCACCGCCGGCGGAAATTTAGAAATGTTTTTTATAATGTCGTCAATGCTGTGATCAGCCTCAGGTTTGCCTTCTAACGCCTTGTTCAGGTTAGTAACATAAGCCTGGTGGTGCTTGCCATGGTGAATTTCCATAGTCAGTTTATCAATGTGTGGTTCCAATGCATCAGTAGCATATGGTAACGCCGGTAGTGTAAAAGCCATAATTTGTTATTTTAAAGTTTAATGATTGTGCAACAAATATAATGCGCGAAGTTTGATTTTGTTCTAAATGAATGTCAAGTTTTTTGTTTAGATTATAGTTGATGGTTCATAGTGCATGGGTATTAGGTTATCATTTATCTTAAAACTGCTATGATCTATGAACCATTAACCATATGCTAACTACGAACTATCGTTTTTTCTTAAAAAACGATCTCACCAGTTCCGCGCATTCATTTTCGCGTATACCGCCGGTTATAACCGTTTTGGGATGGGTAATTTTTTGATTGAGGCGGCCAAAGCCCAGTTTAGTATCATACGCGCCAAAAACTATTTTACCTACCTGGAACCAATAAGATGCGCCTGCACACATTACACAGGGTTCGAGGGTTACATACAGGGTGCAATCTTTTAAATATTTGCCGCCCATAAAATTAGCGGCGGCGGTTAGTGCCTGCATTTCGGCATGTGCCGATACATCGTTTAGCCGCTCGGTTAAATTATGCCCGCGCCCAATTACCTGCCCTTTGCAAACCACAACGGCGCCTATGGGTATTTCATCGGCAGCCAGGGCTAATTTGGCTTCCTTCAACGCTTCATTCATAAAAAAATCATCGGGCGAAACCGCGGGCTCATCGCCAAAACTTATAAATCTCATTATATTAATTTATATAGCGACGGGTTTTAAACCCATCGCTATGATAACTATATTAATTTACTGCCATTGGGCACTTGTTTATCAATGGTTGTTAATACGATATCTCCATGCTCATCAGCAAAACCCGTAACCAAAAACTCCGACATAAAATTGGCGATCTGCTTTTTCGGGAAATTAATAACACCCACAATTTGCCTGCCGATCAGTTCATCCCCGGTATAATGATTAGTGATCTGCGCGCTCGACCATTATATGCCGTATTCGCCAAAATCAACCTTAATTTTATAAGCCGGTTTGCGTGCCCCGGGAAAATCTGCCACCTCCAGTATGGTTCCGGCGCGCAGCTCTATTTTCTCAAAATCGGTCCAGTTTATGGGTTGCATTAAGTTCAACGATAAATATTTTTTCTTTCAAAGATAATTCATTAAAAAAAAACTAAATGATAGTGATTTTTAAATAATGCTTTTTATATTTATTTTCAAATTTATACATAATATACAGAACAAATTGATAATTAGAGCCGTATAAATGACCGGCCATCACCATTTATAAAAAATGCAAACCAAAACCAGACCATTACTTGTAGTGACTGACGCTGCAACTTTTATTAATATTCCAGCTAAAAATGAGGCTGTGCTGGTTGAAAATGTTAGCCG
>CAISKH010000132.1 GCA_903885865.1 uncultured Mucilaginibacter sp. | reverse complement strand
GGAACCGTTGCCAGTATTGAATTGCAGCGTCTTTTCTTCCGACTGCGCTCTATCCGCGCTCACCACCTCACTTCTCAGACTGCGAAAGCAAAGTTAAGTGCAAAAAAGCGCAGTTTCCACATAAACCCACATAATGATGAAGATTTTGATGGCAACGCAAAAACGCAGATGCGCTCCTTTTTATGGGATACACCGTGTTGCGCATTTCTGCGTTCCCTGCCCTAGTCTTTTAGCGACATTACAGAGGGAAAAATCAAAAAATCACATGAAAATGGTCATGGCAAGAGGCTTAAAATCTGCGCTCGATTTGCGCTCTCTACCCCTGCTCTTTTTAGCGTTTTTATGCGCTGCCGTGAAGAAGGTTAAAAAATAAAAAACCCGCCGAAACTCAATGCTGGCGGGCTTTTGCGCTGTATTGCACTTATTTGCAATATAGAGGGTTGCAGACAGCACCGTCCGCAGTTCGAACCAAATATACAACGCTGCGGCTAAATTATGGGCTTTAAAGGCGGTATTAGCACATATAACCATTGTTAAAAGCAAAAAGCGGGTATATGCCGAAGTATAACTATACCAGTATACCCCTAAAGCACCAACCTAAAACCATTTTGAATAGTAGTGTTAGTTTGTGTATGCCTTAATAAATTAAAATATTATACAAGACTAAACAAATGATGCCCATTACTAAGTGCTTTGCATCAATAATTAAAAAAGAGAAGTAAGAACAACAAATGATGCCTGATATTAAGAGGATGCCAGTTACAATTGATAAGCACCGTTTACTTTGCTCAATAAGAATACATACATTTGAAATGCCCCATTTGAACAATTATAGGTTATGAATCAATTACAACACACAGTATCGCAGGTTTATCTTAAAGAGTTTGGCTATGAAGAAGAAAGCACAAATCAGTGGAAGGTTTCGGTTATTGATATAAAGCAAGTGCCTAAAATGAATGCTTTAGGTAAGAGATGGTTTTCCCAGAAAAGCATAGGAAGTTTCACTGCATATGAAAATATTTTTGATTTACCCTTTGGGGCAGAGGCAGAGCGAAAATCCTTTGAGCAACAATGTGCTGTGTTAGAGGATAAAATACCAAAACTTATTTCTGAGGTAAAGGCAGAAAAATTGCTTTCCAAAGACTTTGAAAATTATCTCTATGATTATATTGCAAACCTTATTGTCAGGTCAATAACATATAGGGAAATTGTTAAAGAGTTGCTTTCTCATCCAGTAAAACGGAGTGTTTTGTTATATGAAATAACAAGTTCCCATCCCCATAAACAAGAAAACATAATTGCGTTTTTGAACAACCTAAAAGTAGAAGACCAAGTAAATTTAACTATGATTTTTATGATGAATTATTTTCGCTATTGTTTATCAAGGTTTGAGTATAGAATTTTTAAAACTGGAGAACAAAAAAAATGGTTCACTTCAGATAATCCCGTTGTGCTAATTGGCAATGTAACCGCAGATTCCTATTTTGCAGAAACGTCCCAACTATATTTTCCACTTACGCGGGATTACTGCTTTTATCTCAATAGCCCAACTGCACCGATAAAAAACACATTGCTTACCGCAGTTCAGCCTAAAGTATATAACATTTGCAGCGATGAGATGCAAATGCACATAAATGATACCATTGGAAAAAATGCGTATAATTATGTTATTATACCCTGTGAATTAAGAGATTGGGAAGATTAAAATATGCCAGTAACTTTCTTATGATTATGGGAGTAAGTTAATAATGATTAGAGTAAAATATTTTAGCATGAGGGCTTTAGCAATTTTCCTTATCCTGTTTTTGTCTTATTTCTCTTCGTATTCCCAGGATATGTCGGTGCAACAAACGGTAGATTATATAAACAATAAGTTTGCCTCTAATCCGATAAGTGATGAAATTGACTTTCGCAGAACATTCAACTCGACAACAGTATACACCTTAAGTGTGGAGAGTAGTGGTAAACTTAAATTAGCAAGGAAAATTAAAATTGACTTACGAAATAAGCACATTGGCGATGTCATCATTGACCTTTCTTTTTTTCCGAACGATATGAAGTTTGGTGCTGATTTTATTTACTGTAGCAATAACGAGGTTTGTATAGCAGAGAAGACAAGATTGATTGAAATTGAGCAGGATTTTCAAGCAAGTGTAGAAGCAGGTAATGAATCGGATATTAAAAAAAATAATTCCATAAGGACTATTATTTTCCATAATATAAATGATGCGGACTTAGAAAGTATTTTGAATGCATTTAAATATTTGTTTAAAAAAATACAAGATGATAAATCGTACAGCTTGGCTGAAAATACCAATGACCCTTTTGCGCCCAAAAGGCATATTACACGGAATGAACTGTCGGAGGGTAATAGTAAACTAAACGAGGTATCAACTGGTATTAATTCGAATACTATAACGATGGTAAAAATGCAGAGTGGCACATATGAAGTGCCCGTTGTTTTAAATGGTGTTTTGAAAATCAGTTTTATTTTTGATTCGGGTGCATCTGATATAAGTATTTCGCCTGATGTAGCCTTAACTTTAATGCGAACAGGAACTATAAAAGAATCCGATTTTATAGGAACGCAGAAATATAGATTTGCTGATGGGAGCACTGCTACAAGTAGAGTCTTTATTTTGCATAGTATTAAGATAGGCAATAAGGAGGTTAAGGAAGTAACAGCATCAATATCAAGCACACTAAGCGCACCTATGCTTTTAGGTCAAAGTGTATTACAACGGTTCGGAAAATTTACAATTGATAATGCCAACCATACAATAACCATTGAATAACGGGCTGATGTTTGATACTGAATGGTTGTAAATTTTAAGTAAAAAATTGGCTGTAAAATTTACACGCGGGTTTAGATTGAAACGGTTTATTTGTAAAACGCCGCCAAAACTTGCATACCCACCAGACTACTGAACGGAGGGTATAGCGCAAATAATAGCCGACATTCTTTTATCATGCATGTTGTAGTTTGGGGCTGTATGCTCAAACCTTTCATCCGATAATTTTGCATCTGCAATATTTGCCAGTAAAAAGGTTTTCCAGCAAGGCTTTATTTCATCTTCGCTATAAGCTGATAAAACAATGTTACCAGTGGTTTTATATTTGCCGAATAGGTGTGGTAAAACCGTGTATTGCTTTGTTTCCGCTTCATCCTTATAGCTAATCGTTAGCTTTTTCATTGATACAATACCAGCTACTATTTTTTCGGCTATGCTCATGTTTGCCGATAAATATTCGGCAAAAAAGCAATGGTTGTAAATATTATTCAATGGTAAAACCGACTAACATACATAAGCACTTACCGTGTGTATTTTCAACAAAACAAATAATTTGTTAATAGATGTTAATAATAATGTAGGCAATTTGCTGGCTTCATTTTACTGAATTACTGAAGCCCAACACTATGTGAAATTTTTTTGTAAGAATCATACAAAAATAAGCATTATATGAATTCGTGGCTATGTGAATAAGCGCAAGTAGCTTTGCAGTATAAAAAGTAATGCAATAATGATTTCCTTAGAACACTGCCGTAAAATATTAAATAAGACCAAATCAAAATATAGTGATGAGGAGATAAAAAAGATAAGAGAGTTTCTATATCGCATGGCGCAAATTGATGTAAATAATTTTTTAACCATAAAACAACAAATAGTATGTTAAGTAAAAAAGATAATATTAAACGGCGGCGGCTAATTTCAACGTTAAAATACCTGCACAATAATTTGGTTAATAGTCAAACTATTTGTATGTTTAACACATTGCTAATCAAATATTTAAGTCAATAATATGATAAATAAAAATGATAAAATAATTGCATACCGTAGGGTTTCATCGGACGAACAAGCGAAAGGCTATAGCTTAGATGTGCAAAAAGAAACTTTCAAAAGATACCAAGATGTGCAAGGATTTAAAATAGTGCTTGACATAGCCGAAGATTACTCAGCAAAGAGTTTCAACCGACCTGAAATAAAGAAGGTGATGGAATTTGTAAAACAAAACAAGGGTGCTGTAAATAAATTTTTGGTTGTAAAATGGGACAGGTTTGCTCGTGATACAACTGGGGCGTATGCGCAAATTGCATGGTTCAACAAACATGGCATCGAAGTTAATTCGCTTGAACAACCAATTGATTTC
>CAISKH010000131.1 GCA_903885865.1 uncultured Mucilaginibacter sp. | reverse complement strand
TGGTTTATTAGAAAAGGCTGGCCTATATTTAAGGCACGTAAACGGGCCATGCTCATATTTGCGTTTTGTGTACTACCCATAGTTACCGCACAGTTTGCCACCAATATTTGGCAGGCGGTAGCGCTTATCAGTTTGGCTGTTGCCAGCCATCAGGCCTGGAGCGCTACCATATTTACAACAGTTTCAGATACGTTCCCCAAGAAAGTTGTAGGCTCAGTAGTAGGGATAGGGGGCATGGCAGGCTCGGTAGCGGGTATTCTTTTCCCGCTTTTAATAGGCTTTATTTTAGATTTTTATAAAGATCAGCACCACATTTTAATAGGCTATAATATTATTTTCTGCATTTGCGGTTGTGCCTACCTGTTAGCATGGCTAATAATGCATTTGCTCACTCCAAAAATGAAACCAGTGATATTAAGGCATACCTAATAAATGTTCTATGAAGGATAGATGAATTTTGAGGCCATTAACTATCAAAATTAATTTATGTATTTTTAGCAGTAAATTAACTTAGTTTAGCACTAAATTATCTATAGCTAACGTCTATGAATTTTAAGGCCATTACAATGAATGATATTGCCCGGGCGCTTGACCTTTCAGCCTCCACAGTATCAAAAGCATTAAGTAATAGCTATGAGATAAGCGAAAAAACAAAAAAACTGGTTCTCGATTACGCCGAAGCCAATAACTACAAGCCAAACCTTATAGCACAAAGTTTAAAACAGGGGCATAGCAACTCTATCGGCATTGTTGTAGCTAATATTGATAATCATTTTTTTTCGCAGGTAATTAATGGCATCGAATCTATTGCTTACCAGGAGGGTTACAATGTTATTTTCACGCAAACACATGAATCGTACGAACTCGAGGTAAAAAACGTTAACCACCTGGCGCACCGCTCGGTCGATGGTTTATTAATTTCTTTATCAACAGAAACAAATAATATTGACCATCTGCAGAAATTACAGCGACAGGGGCTGCCCATTGTTTTTTTTGACCGGGTTAGCGACGATATGGAAACGCATAAAGTTATTGTTGATAATTTTAAAGGCGCGTACGAGGCAACTACCCATTTGATAAAGGCCGGTTACAAAAATATAGCGCATATAACTGCAGCCAATACTTCGGTTACCCGCGAAAGGCTATCGGGATATGAACAGGCGTTAACAGATAATGGTATTAACGTAAATCAACAGTACATCAAATATTGCCAGCATGCCGGTAAAGACACCGCCGAGATAAAAGGTATACTGGATGAACTTTTAACAAATGCCGTAAGTCCCGATGCACTGTTTACCGCGTTCGACAGGATAACGACCGTAACTTTAGGCTTGCTGCACCAGTTAAAAATAAAAATCCCCCAGCATATTGCGCTGCTTGGTTTTACCAACACCGTACTTGCTGATGTTTTAAACCCTTCGTTATCTACGGTGTACCAGCCGGGTTTTGAAATGGGCCAGGAAGCTACCAAAATGCTTATCAGTTTGATAAAAACCAAGCGCCTTGTTACTGAATTTGAAACAATTGTGTTACCTACACAATTGTTTTTGCGAAATTCGACATTGAGAAAATGATTTGTTATATATAATAGGTTTATTGTCAATAAATTATGATTTAATAATTTGAATTAAATTTTTTATTGCCGATAACGATTTCGTAAATAAAATTCCATAGAATAGGGAAAAATGAACTAATCCTGATAGTTTTGATTTTTATCGGTAGCCTATAGCGTTATCAACCAATTTTTAACCTTTGCTTGTACTGTAGTTAATAATTATGAAGAGATTTTTGATTTGTGCAATAATAATTTTATTGAAATTAACTTCAGTTACTTCAGCACAAACTGTAACGCTCGATTATTATTTTAATCACGAAACCCATAAAACAGCAAGCGGTGTGCAACGCTTCCATTATATGTGGACCGATCAACAGAATACGGGCTTCTCTATATGGGGCGATATTTTTAAAAAGAACGGCTTAAAGTTAGATACACTAAATAAGGCGCCGACTGTAGCCAATTTGCATAACAGCGATATCTACATTATTGTCGATCCTGATACCAAAAAAGAAACGGCAAACCCCAACTATATAGAAAGCAGGGATATTGAACAAATTGCTGCCTGGGTAAAGGCCGGGGGAGTATTGGTACTCATGGCAAATGATAGCGCCAATGTTGAACTGCCGCATTTTAATAATCTTATGGCAAAATTCGGCCTGCATTTTAATAACGACCTACCCAACCATGTGGTAGATGATAAGCATTTTAAAGATGGCGAGGTAACTTATTTGGATAATGCTATCTTTAGATCGAACCCCAAAATATTTTTAAAGGACGCATGCAGCATCAGTTTAAACAACCCTGCCGCTAAAGCGGTATTTAAATCGGCGGATGGCTCTGTTGTAATAGCAGCAACCGTAAAATATGGTAGGGGTACGGTGTTTGTCGTTGGCGACCCGTGGCTGTATAATGAATATGTGAACGGCCGGTTGCCTTTAATATATCAAAACGACATAGCTGCAAACGAACTTACTATCTGGCTCAAAAAACAAATAATAAAAAAGTAATTTTAACCAAAATTATAAACCACCTAATAAACCCTGATATGAAACTTCTTCCCAGTAAAAAAAGAGCTGTGCTGTGCATATTAAGCATGGCTATGTTATTTGCCGGCGTAAACGCCGCAAATGCACAGAAAAAAGCAAAAGCAGCGCCAAAGCTCACTTCGTTTGTTGACCCCATGATAGGCGCGGGAGGCCACGGCCACGTGTTTGTTGGCGCAAGTGTCCCATTTGGCGCGGTACAGGTTGGTCCCGATAACCACTATAAAGGTTGGGACTGGTGCTCCGGCTATAACTATGCCGACAGCTTGATGGTAGGCTTCGCGCAAACGCACCTGAGCGGCACAGGTATAGGCGACCTGGCTGATATATTAATTATGCCTTATACAGGCCGTACTCGCCTTGACGAAGGTATCAGTATTGTAAGAACGCCTGCTACTGCCGGTCAGGTTGTGGTAAATGGTGCAGCAGGTGTCGAAAAAAGGTCTGAAAACTC
>CAISKH010000130.1 GCA_903885865.1 uncultured Mucilaginibacter sp. | reverse complement strand
TAAAAGTTGTCAAATCTTTGGATGATTCATTTGGTGTATCTCCCCCCGATAAATCAGGCCATTTTCAATTACTTGATTATCAGTATATAAGCATAAAATTATACTTAAAAATACTGACGAATAAGGTGATTCACAAAAGTGATTCATGAAGTTTTTTGTTGGAAGTGGTAAAACCATATAAACAACTTATTTACAATTGTTTGAATGTACTTATCTAAAGTTTTTGTACTGATTCAGGGTGATTCACTCGGTTTTTACAAAACATTGTATTACAGTAATTTACATGCAAAAAGTGATTCAAGTGATTCACTATTTTTATGAATCACTTAAAGCCATTAAACGGGTTAAACAAATGCCAGTATATCTCTAATCCCCTCCACACTTTTAAACCGTTCATTATCTATACTATGCTCAATTTGCTCATGCGCCCAGGTAATGTGGTAGGGCACGTGTATGGCATGGCCGCCAACGTTCAGTACCGGCAGCACATCGCTTTTAAGGGAGTTGCCTACCATCAGCAGCTCTTCGGGCTGTATATCAAGGTGCTTAATAAGCTTCAAATAATTGGCATCATCCTTATCAGACATGATCTCCACATGATGAAAGTAGTTGATGAGATTTGATTTGCGCAGCTTGCGTTCCTGGTCAAGCAGGTCGCCTTTAGTGGCAACCACTAATCGGTATCTTTCTTTGAGAGCTGTTAAAACCTCCTCCACACCGTCCAGCAGTTCAATGGGCTGGTTTAGCATTTGCTTGCCTATATCCAGTATCTGCTCTATCAGGTTAGCGCTTAGGTTATTGTTGCTTACCCGCAGGGCTGTTTCCACCATCGAAAGCGTAAACCCCTTAATACCATAACCGTATAAGCCGAGGTTCGCTATCTCAATTTTAAGCAGCTCACGCTCCAGTTCGTGCTGTGGCAGGTACTCTTCCAGCAAATTACAAAACTGCTCCTCTGATGCCCTGAAATAAGGCTCATTCACCCAAAGTGTGTCATCGGCATCAAAAGCAATTACTTTGATATTCATAGTGTAAAGGTATTATCATTTAAAAGATTTGACAACTTTTAAAAAGTTGTCAAATCTAAACGCCTATCCATTGTCTGTTTCCTCACAGACAATTAGCCCCAATTCTGACAGTTGTCTGTGAAGACACAGACAACGGAGTAAAAACAAACCACTCCCCTCTCACTACTGACCAAAAAAATCCTATTTTTGCACTCTTAATAAAATAGCGTTACACCAACATGAGTATTGCACTATCCGAACAGGAAATTATACGCCGCGAATCATTACAGCAACTACGTGCCCTGGGCATTAACCCCTATCCTGCCGAAGCATTTGAGGTTACCGCGCAGGCACAGGATATTACCGATAATTTCAAACAGTATCCCGATACCTACAAAAGTGTAACCATAGCGGGCCGCATCATGACCCGCCGGATTATGGGCAGCGCCTCGTTTGCCGAATTGCAGGACTCGACCGGCCGCATACAGATCTATATAAAACGGGATGATATTTGCCCCGATGAAGATAAAACCCTGTATAATACCGTATTTAAAAAACTGCTTGATATTGGCGATTATATAGGCGTTAAAGGTTATGTGTTCCTCACCCAAACCGGCGAAATATCGGTGCACTTGGAGGAACTGACCATCCTGTCGAAATCAATAAAGCCGTTGCCTGTGGTAAAGCGCGATGAGGAAGGCAATATACACGATGGCTTTACCGACCCCGAACTGCGGTACCGCCAGCGTTATGTTGATTTGACCGTTAACCCGGAATATAAGCAGATATTCATCAAACGCTCCAAGGTGATCAGCGCCATGCGCGATTACTTTAACAGGCAGGGATGGATGGAAGTAGAAACGCCTATACTGCAGCCTGTGCATGGCGGCGCGGCGGCGCGGCCCTTCGCAACGCACCATAATACGCTTGATATGCAGTTGTTTTTACGCATAGCCAACGAGCTGTACCTGAAACGATTAATCGTTGCCGGGTTTGATGGGGTGTATGAGTTCGGTAAAATGTTCCGTAACGAGGGGATGGACCGCACCCATAACCCCGAATTTACCGCTATGGAAATATATGTAGCCTACAAGGACTATATATGGATGATGGACATGGTTGAGGAATGTTTAGAGGAAGTAACCCGTGCCGTGCACGGAATCGCGGCTGTACAGGCAGGTGCTAACGAGATCAATTTCGCGGGGCCCTATGCAAGGTTATCGATGTATGATTCTATTTTAAAATACACCGGGGTGGATGTATCCGCTATGGACGAGGCCGCATTGCGTGAAACCTGTACCGACCTGGGTATTGAGGTAGACGCTACTATGGGCAAAGGAAAGCTGATAGACGAGATATTCAGCGCGAAAGTAGAAGCCAACCTGATACAGCCAACCTTTATTACCGACTACCCCATTGAAATGACACCGCTTGCCAAAAAGCACCGCACCAAAAAAGGCTTGGTTGAGCGCTTTGAGCTGTTTGTGAATGGGAAAGAAATAGCCAATGCCTACTCGGAATTAAATGACCCTATTGACCAGCGCGAACGTTTGGAAGAACAATTGATATTAGCAGGCCGAGGCGATGCTGAAGCGATGGCTATGGATGATGATTTTTTACGCGCCCTTGAATATGGTATGCCGCCAACATCGGGTTTAGGCATTGGTATTGACCGTTTGGTTATGCTGCTCACTAACCAAAGCACCATACAGGAAGTACTGTTCTTCCCGCAAATGCGCCCTGAAAAGAAAGCTAAAGCAGCCACTGCCGATGACTTCATAAATATAGGCGTACCTGCCGAGTGGGTGCAAGTGCTCAACAAAATGGGCTTCAATACGGTAGAAGAACTCAAGGCCGCGAACCCGAACAAGGTGTTCAATGACCTGGGCGGTATGCGTAAAAAATTAAAACTGGAAATTGCAATGCCTGCAAGAGAAGTGGTAATGGCGTGGTTTGAATAGGTGCCTCATCAAAAAAGCAGACGCATTATTGCCAAATTTATCAACACCCAACTTAAGTTATTAACAATTCTTTAATGTAATAATAAAACTGCCGAAACTTTGGCATTGAATGTGTTAGTTATTTTTACATACACATTTATTTGAAAAGTT
>CAISKH010000129.1 GCA_903885865.1 uncultured Mucilaginibacter sp. | reverse complement strand
TGGTATGAAAACAGGTATGTGGGTCGAGTACAATCTATATAAACACAAAACTACTTCATTTATATATGAGCACGATAAGTTAAATGGTTTGTACGAGGTTTATGATCCGCACTCAGGAAAAGTAAATTTATCAGGTAAGTTTATTAATGATAAAAAAGAAGGCGAATGGAATACATATTTTGAAAACATGGATAAGCCGTTAATTACTGACGTGTATTGGCATAACAAATTAATTAGATCAATTAGTCACATTAAATCGGCAAAGATCCCCGCCAATTTTGATTCTTATTTAAACAAGGCGCTAAAACCTTATATTGATTCTTTGAAAAACACATCAACCATGTTTTTACTTTCTTTAGCGGTGGATGGCAAGGTAGTTGAAATAATAGCAAATGAGGAAATGGATACAAAAATTTTAGCTGCTATAAAAAATGCTTTTTTTAATGGCCCCAAATTTCAACCCTTTTATTATGATGATGTGCCAATAGAGCAAACCTATGGTTTTAATTTCTTGCAATATTTTAAGGTAAAAAATGTTGAACAGAAGATGCAACAACGAAACTCACAGATATGGTTAAAACATGCAGATAAAATAGGTAAAGGATTAAATAGTGTAGGTTTCGGAAAACCAATTACTGACGATGATCAGTAATGGCAATATACCACCTATACTATTAAAATAAATGTTTCAGTCCAAGCAGGGTCTCTCGGCAGAGGACCCTGCACATATTACGGTTTAGCCCACTGTGCATCCCACGCAGGGCCCTCTACGAGAGACCACTGCGAAGACATAAACCTGATTTTTGTTCTTGTGATTCGTCCTGCTAAAATCAGGTAATTTGCATTTATTTGATTATCAACGAATTAATATGAAATTATACTAAAAAAAACTGACGAATAAGGTGATTCATAAAAATGATCCATGAAGGTTTTTGCAACAAGTACAAAAAAATCATAAATAATTTATTTTCAATTGTTTAAATAGTCTTATTTAAAGTCTTTGTACTGATTCAGGGTGATTCACCCTGTTTTTGTAAAATGGTAATTTACAGTAACTTAAAGGCATAAAGTGATTCAAGTGATTCATGTGATTCACTATTTTGTGAATCACTACACCAACCAAAATCTAATGCCAATATGCCACCTGTACCATAAAATTAAATGTTTATGCCTTTTGGCAAAGCATGGAAAAATAGATCGTATGGCCGTTTTTAAATTTATTGTAAATGTCTGATCCCGGTACGCCTGCAAAATCGCCTATTGCTTTACGCAAAGGTTTAAGCGCTACTTTTTTTATCAGCGCATCCTTGTAAGTAACGCTTTGATCCATGCTGAGCAATACATTTGCTGTAATATCCTGTTGCGTAATAACCTTCAATCCGCAATGGGTAAGCTGTAGGGGGCGTTTAGGATAATGTATGCTGCCCATAAAATCGGCATATAAAAAATACCCGCCAGGCTTAAGGGTACGTGCAACCTCCTTAAAAAACAGTTCGCGGTTGCCATAACAATGCGATGATTCGGCATTTACAATAATATCAAAACTTTCATCAGCAAAGGGCAGGTTTTCGGCATTGCCGGTTACAAAGGTTATATCGCCTTGCTTGTAGGCTTGCTTACAAAACTTAATAACGTTTTCAGAATAATCGAGCCCGGTGACAGCTTTTGGGTTATATTGCAGTACCAGTTCACAGCCGCCCCCGCGGCCGCAACCAATTTCAAGAACACGCTTACCGGTTATATCCGTTTTATTGAACAGGTGATGGTACAGGTTGCCGCAAAGGGCGCCATAATCATTAGTTGGCGGGTTCTGCGGCTCTGCAAAACCGTAGTTCATAAATTTCCAGTCGATCTGTTTTTTATACAAACGGGCTGTAATTTCATAAAATAGCTTCCAGATATGCAGGCTCAACTTTGGGGTGAGGTCAACTATTTTACGGAACAGGTTTGACAGCATAATTTTAATTTTTCGCTAATGTAATGCGCTGAGGATATAAAAATTAATTTTTGATAATATTTATACAAGGTTGGGCTTCCATTTGGAATGTGTCTAAAACGAAAATCTAATGGCAATATACTGACCAATACCTATTGATAAGCGACGCAATTAATCCTATTTTTGCTTTTCATTTTTAAAATCTGATGTCTGAAAATACGGAACACGTTAAATGCCTGATCATAGGTTCGGGCCCTGCCGGGTATACGGCTGCCATATACGCTTCACGCGCTGATCTGAAACCGGTTATGTACACAGGTATGCTTGCCGGCGGCCAGCTAACCCAAACTACCGATGTAGAGAATTACCCCGGTTACCCTAACGGCATTATGGGCCCCGAAATGATGGAAGATTTCCGCAAGCAGGCCGAACGCCTGGGTACAGATATTCGTTTTGGTTATGTAAGTTCGGTTGATTTTTCAAGCCTGCCGCATAAAGTAGTAGTTGATGAAAGTAAAACTATCCTGGCTGATACCGTTATTATATCAACAGGCGCTTCGGCCAAATGGCTGGGGCTGGAGTCTGAACAAAAGTATAGCGGGTTCGGTGTTTCAGCCTGCGCGGTTTGCGATGGTTTCTTTTTTAAAGGGCAGGATGTAGCCATAGTAGGGGCGGGCGATACCGCTGCCGAAGAAGCGACCTACCTGGCAAAACTATGTAAAAAGGTGTATATGATCGTTCGCCGCCATGAGTTTCGCGCCTCAAAAGCCATGATGCACCGTGTATTGAATACCCATAATATTGAAGTTTTATATAATACCCAAACTCAAGAAATATTAGGCGACGGGCAAAGCGTGAACGGTGTAAAGGTTTTCAGCAATAAAACCAATGAAGAAAGAACCCTGGACGTGACCGGCTTTTTCGTCGCTATTGGCCATCAGCCCAATACAGAAATATTCAAAAACTGGCTTGATATGGATGCAACAGGCTATATTATTACCAAACCCGGCTCGACCCAAACCAATATAGAGGGCGTTTTTTGCTGCGGCGACGCGCAGGATCATATTTACCGCCAGGCGGTAACCGCCGCAGGTACAGGCTGTATGGCTGCCATTGATGCGGAACGTTATTTAGCCGCGAAGGAACATACGGTTGCTCTGCAATAAAACGGTAATCATCCAAATAATTGCCGCCGAAAGGCGGCTTTTTGCTTTGCAGCATTTTTTTTACTTTGCAAATGCGGTAATAGTTTTACAATCTGTTAACTTCACCAATCTTTATTAACCGGTTAATTTATAGTTATGTATAAAAGGGCGTTTTTATTGCTTTTTACCTGCCTCTGTTTTTCTAAAATTGTAAACGCTCAGGGCACCGACCCTAACATGGGTATTATACCCGCGCCGGTATCGGTTAAAAAAATGCCCGGCGAGTTTATGCTTAGCCAGGAAACAGTATTACTTGCCGATAGTTTAAGTACCAGGCCAGTAATTTTTTTTGCCGATTACCTGCAAAACAAAGCAATGCTGCATATCATACCCAAAGCTAATGCAGGGCAGGCAAACAATAGCGTGGTACTAACCAGCGCCGGTACGGATGGCTTACCACCAGAAGGATACCGTTTAACCATCACGCCAAACAATATTACAATAGCCGCTAATGGTGCCGGGCTTTTTTACGGTATACAAACGCTGATACAATTAGTGCCTCTATCGCATGGAGCCGTAGTTAAACTGCCTTGCGTACAAATTGACGATTACCCGCGTTTTAGCTATCGCGGCTTTATGCTGGATGTATCGCGCCATTTTTTTTCGGTCGAACTAATTAAGAGATATCTCGACCTGATGGCGGCCTATAAGCTCAATAATTTTCACTGGCATCTAACTGACGACCAGGGCTGGCGCATAGAAATAAAAAAATACCCCAAACTAACAGAAATTGGCAGCAGGCGGCCCGAAACGCTGATAGGCAATTACCACGACCGCACACCGCAGCAATATGACAATACCCCCTATGGCGGCTTTTATACGCAGGATGAGATACGCGACGTAGTAAAATACGCTGCTGCAAAATACATCAACATCGTACCTGAAATTGAGATGCCCGGGCACTCGGATGCTGCGCTGGCCGCTTACCCTGAATTTGGCTGTAACCCGCCCGATACCTATAAAGTATCAGGTACATGGAGTGAGCGGCATGATGTTTTTTGCCCTACCGAAGAAACATTTGCCTTTTTGCAGGATATTTTAACCGAGGTGATGGATCTTTTTCCGGGTAAGTATATTCATATTGGCGGTGATGAAGTGGCCAAGGACGACTGGATACACAGTGATTTTTGCCAAAAACTCATCAAAAAATTAAAGCTAAAGGACGAGAAGGGCCTGCAAAGTTATTTCACCTCGCGCATGGAGCAATTTGTGAATTCAAAGGGACGCAGTGTTATTGGCTGGGATGAGATACTGGAGGGTGGCTTGGCGCCCAATGCTACCGTAATGAGCTGGCAGGGCGAGGCAGGCGGAATAGAAGCTGCCGGGTTAAAACATGATGTGATAATGTCGCCAAGCAGTCAGGGGCTTTATTTTGATCACGCTCAGGGAAAACTGGGTACCGAACCTTTGGGCATCGGTGGTTATTCGCCTTTGCAAAAAAGCTATGCTTATAACCCTGTTCCGGCGGTTTTAACACCTGATCAGCAAAAATATGTAATAGGTGTACAGGCTAATTTATGGACCGAATACATCCCCACAGCAAATAAACTGGAATATATGCTCCTGCCCAGAATGCTCTCTTTGGCTGAAATAGCATGGACACAGTTGGCCAATAAAAATTATACTGATTTCTCCCAGGTCCGTTTGCCAGCACATTTAGCCTGGTTTGATAAAAATAACTTTGATTACCGCGTTCCTGCCGCTATCGGCGGGCAGGATACCATTATGTTCGGCAACCAGTTAAGGGTCGATCTGAAACCATCGGTAAAAGGTGCGAAGGTGTATTATACTATTGATGGTTACACCCCGCGTGAAACGGATATGGAATTTACCGCACCGGTTACCTACAATGTTCCGCCCGACCAATACCGCGAACTGCAAACTATTGTGATAACGCCAACAGGCAAACGCAGCGTAGTAACCAAAACCGATGTTTATAATAAAACAATGCTGGTCCCGGTTAATTACCTGGGTACGGCTACCGGGTTGCGTTACCAGGTTTTCCCGGGCGAGTTTAACAGTACCGCCGATTTCAAACTAACAACGGACCCCGCCGACACATCTATAGCCAAAAGCTTTAATGTCAATACGTTTAAAAGAGCTATGCCGGCATTTGGTATAATAT
>CAISKH010000128.1 GCA_903885865.1 uncultured Mucilaginibacter sp. | reverse complement strand
CCTGTTCGGCCACCTTTAAAAAAATGGGGTCCTTGCGTATGGCGAGCTTAAGATTGCGCTGATTATCCAACGACATGGAGCCGGTTTGCCCTAAGGCATCTTCCCCGTCAAACATCCACCCGTCGGCACCCGAAAGCAAGGCGTATGCCATGTTACGGATGCTGCTTTCCACAGGTGCATTTGGTTTGGCGGCCGGGCCAGTACCTTGTATCCATTGCCGTTGCAGATCAGCAGGTATAACCGAGCCTTCAAATTTTCCGTCTCGCGCATCCTGAACTTTTATATTGGTGCGTGGAATATAACTTTTGGGATCAGGAAAAGTGATCCTGGTTTTATTTTGATAACGCTCCGCCCGCTTTTGGATACGCGCTGCCATAACTTCTTTAATAACCGCGTTAAAATGCGCGAGGGCTTCGAGGGCTGCAAGGGCTTCGGGTGTATAAACGTCGCTGTAAGTTTTTTGCAGGTTACCCCTTATCTCAATAGTATTAGCCATAGGTGGTTATATTTTTATGCTATTATTTAATAATAAATACGGTCATGGTTAAAGGCCCATGCGCGCCAAGTACCAGCGCCTGTTCAATATCGGCGGTTTTTGAGGGGCCGCCAATAAAGCCGCCAAAGCCATAATCGGCTGCTCCAATCCGGGCGTAAGCATCGTGCATAGATGCTACAATGCTATCCTCATCAATCAACACTGCCAGGTGCTGACAGATATAAGGTATAATACGCTGCCCCATTGCTTCTTCGGTTAGCCATACTGCCCCGTTCTCGGCAACTGCTAAGGGGGCTTTAATAATCGCCAGTTCAACATCATCAAATGAATGAGGGGTGGCGTCAGGCGAAAAAAGTTCGGCAATATCATTTAATGCAGGCAGTGTGGTTATTACCCGCTTATTGTTATCGAATTTTTTGTTGATCATCGTCTTAACTTCGTCAAGACCGTGCACCGCGTATACCTCGCCCCCTATGGATTTAAAAATTTCCATATATTTTTGAACTATATCCTCAAACTCAACCTTAAAAATGCCCATATCGGGCAAGGGGGTTGATTCGGGCTGGTTATGTAAAACGGCTTGCAATATTTCTTCTCTACTGCTCATAGTTAATCCTCCTTTTTACCCTGGTTTTTTGCATACCATTCTCCAAACGACTCTTTCGGGCCGCCGGGCATATCGCGTTGTTTGTACCAGGGGTTAAATTTATTGTTAATGGCAAACGGCGCGTAATTTAATACCCACCTGCCTGTTTTGCCTGCCGCCTGGTAAGCCGCCGGCGATGATAAAGTAAAAGCCATGGCCTTCATACTTAACGCTTTCGAGTTGGCCACATAACCTTCTTTTACTATTACCTGCCGCCATTTATATAATTGGTCATGGATGTTTATCTTAACAGGGCAAACGTTAGAGCAGGAGCCGCAAAGCGTAGATGCGAACGGCAAATCGGCATGTTTTTCCATATCCAGGTTGGGCGCCAGGATGGCCCCAATAGGCCCGGTAATGGTATTATGATAGCTTAACCCGCTACCCTTGCGGTATACAGGGCAGGTATTCATGCATGCGCCGCATTTAATACATTTCAGCGAGTTGCGAAAATCTTCGCGCCCCAATAAACGGCTTCTGCCGGCATCAACCAAAATGAGGTGCATTTCTTGTCCCGGGCGCGGTTTTTTAAAGTGGCTCGAATAAATGGTGATGGGTTGCCCTGTAGCGCTTCGCGCTAGTAATCGTAAAAAAACAGCTAAATGCTTCTTTTCGGGAACGATTTTTTCCAACCCCATTGAACATATCTGCACTTCTGCCAAATGTGCGCCCATATCAGCATTGCCTTCGTTGGTACATACTACGTATTCGCCGGTTTCAGCTACCGCGAAATTGGCGCCTGTAAGCGCGGCGCGGCGGGTAAGAAAAACATTGCGCAAATGTTTACGGGCAACCCGTGTTAATGCTGTAGGGTCTGATAATCCTTCTTCTGTACCTAAATGGATATGGAACAGCGCGCCTATCTCCTCTTTTCTTTTATGAATGCAGGGCAATACAATATGGCTGGGCGGTTCGTTATCAATTTGCTGAATGTATTCGCCCAGGTCGGAATTGATCACGCCGATACCGCGTTCCTCTAAATATTCATTCAGGTTGCACTCCTCGGTAAGCATCGATTTGCTTTTAACCATCTCGGTTATATTCTTTTCCTTGAGGATGGAGTAAACGATCTGGTTATGCTCGTCGGCGTTGGCGGCCCAATAAACCTTAACACCATTCTTTTTTAAATTAGCTTCAAATTGCAGCAGGTAAGTATGCAAATTGGTGATCACGTTCATTTTTATGGCCGATGCCGCTTCCCGTAATTCTTCCCATTGAGGCGTTTGGTTTGCCTGCATATCGCGCTTTTGCCTTATCCACCATAAAGCGCCGTCGTGCCAGTCTGCCTTTTCTTTATCCTGGATAAACTCTTCTGCAAGCGCCGCGTGTTTTTTTGTTCCGGTATCTCTCATAGTGACGCGTTTAAAATTTCTGCAATATGTATGATCTTCACCTTGCTTTGGTCCCTGTGCAATATCCCCTCCAGGTGCATCAGGCAGCTCAAGTCGGGCGATGTAATATATTCGGCCCCGTTTTTGGTATGATCTATTACCCTGTCTTTACCCATTTTTACCGATACGGCTTCCTCGGCAACGCAAAATGTTCCTCCAAATCCGCAGCAATCATCGCGGCGGTCAAGCGTAACCAATTCAAGGCCATCAACCATATTTAATAATTGCTCGGGCTTTGAAAATGGCGGGCCAACCAACTCGCTCATTTTTGCCAGGTGCAGCCCGCGCAAACCGTGGCAACTTTGGTGCATCCCCACTTTATGCGGGAAACGGGCATCCAGTTTATCAACCTTTAATACATCGGTTAAAAACTCTACCAATTCGTATACCTTCTCCCGGATGATCATAGCTTCTTCGGGCGCATGATCAGAATGCAAATGATCTTTTATATGCAGTACGCAACTGGCTGATGGCCCAACGATATAATCAAACTCCGCGAAATTTTCCACAAACAGGTCATTACAGCCTTGCGAAAGATGCTCAAAACCCGAATTGGCCATAGGCTGTCCGCAGCAGGTTTGTTTGGCAGGATATACAACATCAACGCCTAATTTTTGCAATAGCTGCAATGTAGCTTTTGCCGCGTTGGGATAAAACTGGTTAACATAACAGGGTATAAATAGTCCTACGGTCATTATATATATATTTATTAATTATTTCTTTTACTTCACCACCAGATCCATAAACGGCATAACGTAGGCTTGTAACGTAACCAGCAGCCCAACCAATGCCGCCAAAAACAAGCTGTGTACAAAAACATAGCGCAAAATATCGCCCTCGTGCCCGTACCAGTTGGTTGCTGTACTGGCCACCACAATGCTTTGCGCGTCGACCATTTTGCCCATTACACCGCCCGAACTATTGGCAGCAGCCATTAAAATGGGGCTAACATGGGTTTGTTTCGCGGTAATAACCTGCAGGCTGCCGAATAAAACGTTCGACGCCGTATCAGATCCGGTTAAAGCCACACCGAGCCAACCGAGCATGGTGCCGAAAAACGGGTACATTACCCCGGTTGTTGCCAGGGCCAGGCCGAGCGTTGCATCGCCGCCCGAATATTTTGTTACATAGCCCAAGGCCAGCATTGCCGCTATCGTGACCAGCGAGAACCGCACCCGCCAAACGGTTTGCAGATAGGTTTTGGCCATTTCCTTTATAGAATAACCCATTACGAAAGCGGCAATAATAGCCGCCAGGAGTATCCCGCTGCCGGTAGCCGATAGCCAGTTTAATTTAAATATCGCTTCTTCGGGCTTTGTTGGTTTTGTTAGCGTGGGAGCCGGAACAATAGGTGGCGTGCGGGAAACCGCATTATGTAAATACGCGAATTTATACTCGGGGGCTGCAATGCCGTTCAATTTAGCTTTAACAAATGGCAAGCCCCAGGTAAATATTAAAACTGTAAGCAATATCCACGGCAGCCAGGCCTGGATCATTCTTTTACCGGTAACCGTGCCTGCTTCCGGCTCAATAACCATTTTTTCATCCTGCGCGGGTAACTTCCAAATGGTTTTTGGCTGCCAGAACTTGAGCAATACAATTAGCGCTACCATTGAACAAATGGAGGCAACAATATCAACCAGCCACGGCCCGTGAAAATTGGAAATTAAAAACTGGGGCACGGCAAAAAATATCCCGGCAACAAAAGCCGCCGGCCAAACCCCCAGCATCCCGCGAAAACCGACCATTGCGGTAACTACCCAGAAGGGTACAATAAAAGAAAACAGCGGCAATTGCCGGCCTATCATGGCGGAGAGGTGCATCAGGTCGAGCCCTGTTACGGTAGATAGCGCTAACACAGGTGTGCCCAGGGCCCCAAAAGCAACCGGGGCTGTATTGGCAATAAGCGATAACCCGCAAGCCGCAAGCGGCCTGAAACCCAGCTGTATTAAAATTGCAGCGGTGATAGCAACTGGGGTGCCGAAACCGGCTGTACCTTCAAAAAAAGCCCCGAAGGAGAAAGCGATCAAAATTACCTGTATCCTGGGGTCGGGGGCAATGGTGGCCAGGTTTTGGCGGATGACGGCAAACAATCCCTTATTTACGGTTAACTGGTAAAGAAAAATCAAGTTTAATACGATCCACCCTATCGGGAACAGGCCATTAGCGGCGCCAAAAAGGGTTGTGGCCGTAGCGATACTGATGGGCATACGGTAAATGAGAACCGCCACTAAAAAAGCAGCCGACAAGCCAATTATGGCGGCAAAGTGAATGCGTACCTTAAAGATGGCGATCAAACTTAGCAGCAGAATAATAGGGATAGCCGCCACCAGCGTTGATAATACGATGTTGTGCAGCGGATCATAATTTTGAGACCAGATTGTTTCCATAAAAATTGCTTATAAAGGTTTATATTGGTTTAGTTTGTTGTACCTGACCTAACCTGGACCTACCTGGACCACTTGGTCCCACCCGCGATATCCGCTAAGCCGCTAATTAGTTTAGTTCAATAAAGGTATAGTATCATTCCGTATTAATGTAAATCCGGGACGTTAAATTTTGAATACAAAATACAATGTAATACCTTTTTTACTTTAAAAAAAATTCACTCATCAATAATTAGCCTTCAAATGCTCCACTAAAAGTTTCCGGGAATTATGAATATGTCGCCGCATTTCCTGTTCAGCAATTTCGGCGTTCCCGTTTTCGATGGCTTTTATAATTTTCAGGTGTTCGGGCAAGGTGTCTTCCGGAGCGCGCACTAATCCCGCCTGCACCACTTTCGCGTAAATATTCCCGAAAAAATACATTCTTTTTAAAAGAGCGTTACCGCACTGGTCAATTATGGTTTGGTGAAACCTTGCATCGGCTTTGCGGTATTTGGCTATATCAATAACGCCCGACAAAAATGGCTCCATCAGTTTCTGCAATTTCTGAACGAGTGCCTGGTTCTTTTTTTGAGTTATCAGGTTAACAGCCATTCCTTCCAGGCTTTCGCGGCAGTCAAAAACTTCCACCATTTCCTGCCAGTCCATAATTTTAACAAACATGCCGCGCCTGGGGATACTTTCAACCAGCATTTCATACTCCAGCATTTGCAGCGCCTTTAACAGCGGGGTACGGCTCACCCCAAGTTGCTTCGCTATCTTTTCCTGCACAATTTTTTGTCCGGGTATCAACTCGTGCATCAGGATCATATCCTTCAGTTTCTTATAAACAGGCTGGCTTAACTCTGAGTGTTCGATCATACTTGGTTTTAATATTCGATTGAATACAAAAAACAAATATAATTTTTTAATGCAATAACTAAAGGGTTAGAAATGGTTGGGTGTGGATTGTTGATTTTAACATTCCCTGTTTGCTAAAAAACAACCGTTCATCAAGTAATTACATAGCTTGATGTAAAATATTATAGCATAATCTATCCTTTATCTTCTTTCGTACTGTAATTCATTAACCATAAAAAATAACAGTATGAAAAACCATTCTCACCCCCACGACCACTTAACCCCCGCAATTAATAACGACGGCGTTGACCGCCGCGGTTTTTTAGAATGTATGGCCTGGGCCGGCACCGGCGTACTCTGGATGATGACCGGTGGTGTTTTAAAATCGTACGGCATGAGCCAGATGATTGATAAAACTACCGGCGGCATTAAAAATGGGTTATTGGTGCCAAAATCTGATTTTAGTTTTGTACAGATCAGCGACAGCCATATCGGGTTTAATAAAGCAGCCAACCCTGATGTGGTGGGTACGCTGAACGCGGCCATCTCCAAGATCAATAATATGCCCGCCAGGCCGGCTTTCGTGCTGCATACCGGCGACCTCTCGCACCTGGCGCAAGCCGATGAATTTGATACGCTTGCACAAACCTTAAAAAGTGTAAAAACAGAGAAAATATTTTACGTGCCCGGCGAACATGATGTAACCGACAATGGCAAATTATACCTGGAACGCTATGGCAAGGGCACCCTGGGCGACGGCTGGTACAGCTTCGATTCGAACGGCGTGCATTTTATTGGCCTGGTGAATGTTACCAATCATGTTGACGGCGGCCTGGGTTATATTGGCGCCGATCAGCTAAAATGGCTCGAAAATGATCTGAAAGGCTTATCAAACAGTACGCCTATTGTGGTTTTCGCGCATATACCGCTTTGGGCCATTTATCCGCAATGGGGCTGGGGGACCGACGATAGCGCCCAGGCTTTGGCGCTGCTTAAACGTTTTGGTTCGGTATCGGTTTTAAACGGGCATATCCACCAAACTATACAAAAAGTTGAAGGGAACATTACGTTCCATGCCGCCAATTCAACAGCGTTCCCGCAGCCTGCGCCGGGCGCCGCTCCTTCGCCGGGGCCAATGAAAGTACCGGCCGAAAAACTGCGGAGCATGTTGGGCTTAACCAGCGTGAATTATGTGGAGCATGACCATACGCTGGCCATTACAGATACGCCGTTAATGGAAGCAAGCGCAGCAACCGATCAGAAATAACCAGCAAAATATCACCCATGAAAAAGACAGCATTAGTATTACTGGTATTATTATTAACAAAGGTTAGTTGGGCGCAATACAAACCGGTTGAGCAGGGTTCGACATTGAAATTCACTATTAAAAACCTGGGTTTTGGGGTAGATGGTTCGTTTACCGGTTTTGATGGTATGATCAATTTCGACCCGCAAAACCCGGCCAGCAGCAACTTCGATGTAACCATTAATGCCGCAACCATAAATACCGATATTAAAATGCGCGATGAGAGCCTAAGGGGTGATAGCTATTTTGATGTGAAAAACTATCCGCGTATACGGTTGTCATCGGCCAAAGTAGCAGCCACCAATAAAAGCGGTGTTTACCTGCTAACCGGGCAGTTAACCATTAAGGGCAAATCGGGCCCTGTAGCGTTTCCTTTTACCATTGTACCCGCTGCCGACGGCTATATTTTTAAGGGATCATTCAAAATGAAAAGGAGAGATTTTAACATTGGCGGCACCAGTACGGTATCTGACGACCTGGAAGTGATGCTGACCGTATTGGCAAAAAAGGCGTAGAGACGCAATGTCTTGCGTCTCGGAGATAAATATCCTTTATAGACGCAATATCTTGCGTCTATACGT
>CAISKH010000127.1 GCA_903885865.1 uncultured Mucilaginibacter sp. | reverse complement strand
TTAGAAAAACGCTGCGGCTTTAATTTGGGCGCTAAAGATGTTTTCTTAAACATAACAGGGGGCATCCGCGTAGAGGACCCGGCTATTGACCTGGGGCTTGCAGCCGCAATCATATCGTCGCACCAGGATATTCCCATACCTTTTAAAACCTGCTTTGCGGGCGAAATAGGTTTATCGGGCGAAATAAGGGCCGTAAACCGCGTGGAACAACGCATTGCCGAAGCCCAAAAGCTGGGCTTTGAACGCATATTTATTTCCAAATATAATATGCCAGCGGCCGCGCCGGATAAAAAGCGCATTGATCTGTCGCGCTACCAGGTAGAAATAATTATGGTTGCCAACATTGAAGAAGTATTTGGGTTGCTGTTTGGCTGATTTTTTTTGATAAGCTAACCGCGCTTACTTTTTACCCACTTTTATTTTTTGCCTGCTGTAGCCAAAGTTGCCATTCATATCGGTGCCTTCAATAATAACCGAATACGTACCGGGCAGGTCGGCGCTATAAAATGACAGATCGGCTTTCCCGGAAGCATCGGTTATTAGGTTGGGCTCCCAGAAAATAGTTGAGCGGCGGTCCTTACCGGTAACCGGGGTATTAACAGCATACTTTGGCGAATAAAATTTATGCGGCCAGCTAATGGGCATGGGGCGGTAAACGTACTCACCGGCAGGGATCGCTCTGTCGCCAAATTTAGCGTTGGTGGTAACGTTAATTTGCAGGTAGGTGAGCTTCGTTCCTTTTATTATTACAGGCGGGTTGGTACCGGGTATTGTAATAATTACCGGGACAAGTATCTTTTTTGCAGAAAGGCTTTTAATGTTTTCAGTGGTAAGGCGGTCAAGCAATCCCATAGCCTCCGCTGAACCATCGGTTGGCATATTACTCCTCTCCATATAGTCGTATTTAACGCCCGCCTGGATCATATTTGAAGCGTCAAAGTGCGTAGCTACATTCCCGTCAACCAACAACATGAGCTTCATTTGGCTCAGGTTTTGTTGCTGGTTAAGCAGGTCATGCACGGTAAATGGTTTTTTGCCCGGCCGCGCGTTGCGTATTTCTTCCTCGTTTAACTGCAAAAGGGGCTCATCAAAAGCAAGGCGCACTGGCTGTTTGGCTCGTATTTCAACCTGCTTTAATAATATGGTATTACGGGCGTCAAATGTTTCATCCCATTCCATTTTCTTGTTGTGGGCATAACTTAACCTTGTGCTGTCGGTATTAACATACCAGGGCGCGGGTATATCCTTTGCCAGTGTCAGTTCCGGCGGCACAAATTCATCAACCGTTAAACCCACATTTGACTCCCGCCGGGTTTGCAGGCGAAAGTTTATCGTATCCAACGGCGGAAAATTGCTGAAAGCGAACCGCCCGTTCTCATCGGTTTTTGTGTTCAGCAGCAACTCCGGCTTGGTCGAGATGAGCATTACTTCTGTATTGACTAATGGTTTATTGAAAATATTGTTTACTCTCCCCTTTACCTTAAATTCGGGTTCCGCTTCGTACTCCGGGCTTACGGGCGGTGCGAATATTTCTTTCCAGTCGTAGCCCACCCAGCCCTGTGTTAGTAATAAGTTATCTAACGCAGCTCCCCTTTCTGCATTCTTTTCATTAAAATACCAGCCCGGTTCTTCAACCGTGCCCTGTAGGTCG
>CAISKH010000126.1 GCA_903885865.1 uncultured Mucilaginibacter sp. | reverse complement strand
TGAAATACTGCGCAAAAAAATAGCAGCATTGGCCGGTGCCGAAGATGCATTGGTATTCTCAAGCGGCGTAGCTGCTATTAGCGCCGCAATAATTGGCAACGTACAAGCCGGCGACCACGTTATATGCGTTAATAAGCCTTACGGTTGGACAGATAAGTTATTAAACAAGTTCCTCTCGCGCTACGGTGTAACCTCAACTATGATTGACGGCTCTAAGATCGAAAATTTTACCGCGGCCATTCAACCCAACACCAAAGTCATTTTTCTCGAAAGCCCCAACAGTTTCACTTTCGATTTGCAGGATATTAAGGCGGTTACAAAACTGGCGAAGGAAAGAAACATAATAACCATTATTGATAATAGCTACTGCACCTCGTTGGGCCAGCGCTGTATTGATATGGGCGCTGATATTGAAGTGCACTCAGCCACCAAATACTTTGGCGGCCATAGCGATGTAGTAGCCGGTTATCTGATGGGCAGTAAAAAAATGGTAGCCAAAATATTTGCGTCTGAACTGTTGAATATAGGTGGTGTCATTTCGCCTAACGACGCATGGCTGCTTATCCGAAGCCTGCGTACATTGCCAATACGGTTAGAGCGCATACAGGCTAGTACTGCAAAGCTGGTTAAGTTTATGGAGCAGCACCCGCAGGTTGAGCGCGTTATATTTCCTTTCTCCGATTCGTTTCCACAACAAACCCTTGCTAAAGAGCAAATGCAGTGGTGTGGCGGCTTGTTTACCGCTATTATAAAGGCAAAAAATACTGAGCAGGTTGAAACCTTCTGCAATAATTTAAAACGGTTTTTAATGGCTGTGTCATGGGGCGGGCACGAGTCGCTTATTATGCCGGCTTGCAGTTTTCAAAGCCGCGATGATATGGATTTGGCATATTATCCCTACAACATGATCCGCTTTTATATCGGGCTTGAAGAACCCAATGTTTTGATGGAAGATATAGAACAGGCCTTTCAAAAAATAGTATAGTGCCATGAAACGGAATATACTATTGATAAGCTTTTTGGCATTGTTGGTATCACCGGCATTTGGCAGTAAAGAATATACTTCGTTACAGGAAGCATTACAAGCACCCAATGATGTAACCTCGTTAAACCTAATGGGCAAAAACCTTACCGCACTGCCCGAAGAAATAAGTACCCTTGTAAACCTTGAACGGCTTAATATTTCCGGCAACCAGCTAACCACTTTGCCGCAAGGCCTGTTTATGTTACATAAACTAAAATACCTCAACCTTAATTCCAATAAGCTTGTATCAATACCCTCTGCCATTGGTAATTTAAAAGATTTGCAAGAACTTGAATTTGGTTTCAATTCAATAAAAGAAATACCCAAAGAGCTTTGCCAGCTCACCAAACTAACCCGCATTAACGCAGCACGCAACTATATTACATCACTACCTGCCGATATGGGGCGGTTGACCGCATTAAGTATAATCGACTTATCGTATAACCAGTTCATTGCAATACCCACAGTATTAACAATGGTAAAAACTTTAAAAGCTATCGACATAGGCCATAACCGCCTGCTTACCCAAATACCCGATGCCATAAAAAACCTGACTGCGCTGCGCCTGTTCAATATTATA
>CAISKH010000125.1 GCA_903885865.1 uncultured Mucilaginibacter sp. | reverse complement strand
GCTTTCAATGGAGTTATTTTCAATGTCATCCAAAATTCGTTTTGCGGTAAATTTTTTACAGTCGCGTACAAAATCGCTTATAGTGTGGCCATCGTCTACCGAAACTATTAAATGGATGTGATTGGTCATTATTACATAAGCGTGCAAGTGAAGGCCCTTATTCTTTTGGCAATATTTAAATGATTCAATTACTATATCCCGATAGGCTTGCCATGAAAATACGTCTAACCAACCTACAACGGTAAAGGTCATGTAATACATGGCTTGCTGATCGTGAATGATATAGCCTTTGCGCGGCACGTGTTAATATTTAGGTTGTTCTAAATATAGGCATGTTGCACTGTAGTTGCAAACTACAGGCATAGCCATCCGAAGTCAGAGACTTCGGACAACGGGACATAGTCATCCGAAGTCAGAGACTTCGGACAACTGCGAAGTCCAATGGCCTGCCAAAAAGTTTGTATTAAACAATTTACTATTCGCTGCAGGTTAAATTTATATATTAGGTGAAATTATAAACTGTTAAAATCCGGGATACTATTCCCTGCCCTATCTGCGGCAAAGAAAACCGGTGTACCTATAAAAGTGGCCGGGGATTTTTAATTTTAATAAACTGCAATTATGACTAAGAGAAGAGATTTCATTAAAACAGTAACCCTTATTACCGCCGGTGTTGCTATTGGCGGTACTGCCTATGGTTTTAATACCGACGGGCTTGAAAAGGTTTCGCTTATAATTGACCCGAAGGATGCCGTTGCCAATGCACAAGCCGCTCAATGGGCGCTGGAGCAACTAAAAGAAGCGCTTAAGGCACAGGGTATTAAATCGGCAGTTTATTCAAAATTAAAAGATGCCCCGGTTAATGGCTTCTGTGTGCTTGTTTCGGGAAGCGCAAACAAGGCGGCGCTCGATTTAATGAAAAAGCAGCATTTAGCTATTGCTGAAACACCCGAAGCGCTTGCATTGGTTCGGGGTGAAATAAATGGCCGTTCGGTGCTGTTGGCCTGCGGGCACGATGCGCGGGGATTGGTATATGCCCTGCTTGAACTGGCCGACCGGATGAATTGTGGTGTAAAGCCGGTGGCAGCGCTTAAAGTGCCGAAGCCAATTATTGAAAAACCTGCTTTGAAGGTTCGGGCTATTTACCGCGCTTTTACCAGCGAAATTGAAGATAAGGGTTGGTATAATGATCGTGAATTTTGGAAGAGTTATTTAACCGAACTGGCCAGGCAGCGTATCAATCGTTTCAGCCTGTCGTTAGGTATGGGCTATAATTCGCCTTCCGGGTGCATTGATTCCTACCTTTTTTTCGCTTACCCTTTCCTGGTTGATGTGCCCGGATACAATGTGCGTGCCGTTGGCCTGCCAAACGAAGAGCGCGACCGCAACCTGGAAATGCTCAAATTCATCAGCAACGAAACAACGGCCCGCGGTATAGAGTTCTGCCTGGCGCTGTGGTCGCATGGATGTAATTTTCCCAAAAATGTAAACTATCCCATCCAGACCCTGGAGCCAAAAGATCATGCCTTTTATTGCCGCGACGCGCTGGCCATACTCCTGAAGGCCTGCCCGTCTATTTCGGGCGTCACCTACCGCGTACATAGCGAAAGCGGTATTCCGGATGGAACAAAAAATTTCTGGGATATCCTGTTCCAGTCGCACACCAAAGCGGGCCGCCCGGTGTGGATAGATATGCACGGTAAAGAACTGACCGAAGATCAGCTAAACTGGGGCCTTAACGCGGGTGTGCCCGTGAGCGCTTCGCCTAAATATGTTGGCGAGCATATGGGCCTGGGGTATCATAACGCCGACATCCGCCGCCGTGAAAAAGGAAATGTACAAGCCTATGTTGAACCTGCCACAGGCGTGTATGTGCCGGCCAGGCAGTTTACCCGCTCGGGTTATGCCGATTTCCTTCCCGAGGACCGCCCGTGGGATGTGCTGCATCGTATTTGGCCCGGTACAACGCTGATGCTGCTTGGGGGTGACCCAGCCCTGGCAGCCGCTTATGGCCGAAATACCAACGTGTTTGGCAGCCTGGGCGTTGAACGGTGCGACCCCTTGAGCTTTAAGGGCCGCAAAGGATCCGGTCATCCCGGCGGGCGCTGCGCGTATGCCGATAAATCGCTCGAACCTGCATTGGACTTTCAGAAGTTTCTTTATACCTACCGGGTTTGGGGCCGTTTGCTTTACAATCCGGATACTGATCCTGATGTTTGGATGCGTTTCCTACATAATAAATTTGGGAAGGCCGCCAAACCATTGGAAATTGCGCTGGCAAATTCAAGCCGCGTGGCCCACCTGGTCACTACCGCGCATGGAGCAGCAACCGATAATACCATTTACAAGCCCGAGTTTTATACCAATCAGCCCATTGTAAAAGAGAGCAAGGACTCCATTTTTCACGATAACCCGGCACCGTTTGTGTTTGGAAACGTTAGTCCGCACGACCCACAGCTGTTTTCAAAAATGAATGACT
>CAISKH010000124.1 GCA_903885865.1 uncultured Mucilaginibacter sp. | reverse complement strand
ACTATTTGCTGTTAAAAATGTTTGTACTATTAGTTAACTAATGGTGATATTTGGCGTTTAAACCCGCATATTCAATGATCCGATTATCTGTCAATATCAATAAAATTGCCACACTACGCAACTCGCGGGGCGGTAATAACCCCGATTTGATACAGGTTGCCAAAGATTGTGAGCGGTTTGGGGCACAGGGTATAACGGTTCATCCACGGCCAGACGAGCGCCATATCCGGTATAATGATGTTTTTGAGCTGAAAAAAATTATAACTACCGAATTTAACATAGAAGGAAACTGCCAGGAGCAAAAATTTATTGACCTGGTGCTGGCCAACAAGCCCGAACAGGTAACCTTGGTGCCCGATGTTTTGGGGCAAATAACCTCCAATCATGGCTGGGACACTATAGCAAACCAGCATTATTTGCAGGACATGATAGCGGTGTTTAAAAATGCCGGTATACGCGTATCTATTTTTGTTGACCCGGTTGTTGAAATGATTGAAGCCGCCGCCACAACCGGAACAGATCGCATAGAACTGTATACCGAAGCCTACGCCCGCCACTACCACCAGGGCCGCGAAATAGCCATTGCGCCTTATATACAGGCAGCTCAAACTGCGCAAAAAGCCGGGCTGAGTATTAATGCCGGTCATGATCTTGACCTGGGTAACCTGAAATATTTTGCCGAAAATATACCGGGCCTGGAGGAAGTAAGCATCGGCCATGCGCTCATTTGCGACGCGCTTTATTACGGGTTGGAAAATACCATACAACTATATCTGCGGCAGCTAATTTAGCCGCTATTTCTTTTTTGGGTTTAACGAAACACGAAAAATGCTTTTGCGTAACAAAAAGCCCATTTTATTTTGTTTTAAACTCCGCTTAACAAATTATATTTTTCCTGTAATTTTAGGGTTACTGTTTGGTTATCAATTGATAGTCAACAGGCAAAATTGTACCTTTGCGGCAACAAAATAACTGATACTTATTTCATGAAATTAAACACCGCTTACGAAGAAAAATTTGAGGGCAGGCACATTGCGCCCAACGCAGTAGATACCGTTGAAATGTTACAGACAATTGACGTAAAAACGCTCGACGAACTGATAGCACAAACAGTGCCGGCAAAGATCAGGCTGAAAAGCCCGCTTAATCTTCCGGCGGCAAAAAGCGAATATGCTTATCTCAAAGACCTTAAGCAAACGGCATCGAAGAACAAAGTTTACCGCAGCTATATTGGCCAGGGGTATTATGATGTGATTGTGCCGGGTGTAATACAAAGAAATATACTCGAAAATCCCGGATGGTACACCCAATACACGCCGTACCAGGCCGAAATTGCGCAGGGAAGATTACATGCATTATTGAATTTCCAGACGATGGTGATTGACCTGACGGGTATGGAAATAGCCAACGCGTCGTTGCTTGACGAAGGCACTGCGGCGGCCGAAGCTATGTTTATGCAATACAGCCTGCGTAAAAATGAGGCGGCAAAAGTGTTTTTTGTATCGGAAGAATTATTTCCGCAAACTATAGATATCCTGAAAACGAGGGCCGAGCCTTATGGTATAAAATTACAAATTGGCGATCACCGCCAGGTTGAATTAACTGATGATATGTTTGGCGCCATTGTGCAATACCCTGCCGGGCATGGCGCAGTTTATAATTATGCCGCATTTGCTGCCAAAGGGCATGAAAAGGGCATTAAACTTACCGTCGTTGCCGATATAATGAGCCTGGTCCTGCTTACCCCTCCGGGCGAATGGGGCGCAGATATTGTGGTGGGATCTACCCAGCGTTTTGGTGTGCCAATGGGCTTCGGCGGACCGCATGCCTCTTTCTTTGCAACTAAGGATGAATATAAACGTTCTATACCGGGCCGTATAATAGGTGTTACTATTGACAGCGCCGGCAACTATGCACTCCGTATGGCGCTGCAAACCCGCGAACAGCATATCCGCAGAGACAAGGCTACTTCCAATATTTGTACCGCGCAGGCATTGCTGGCTATTATGGCAGGCATGTACTCGGTATATCACGGCCCAAAAGGCTTAAAACTCATCGCCGAAAGGATACACGGACTGGCCATCCTGCTTTCCAAAAGCTTATCGCAATTGGGCTATAAGCAGCTAAATGATGCCTACTTTGATACGGTAAAATTTGATTTGGGCGAATTGGCCGGCCCCATACATGCCGAAGCCCTAAATAACGAGGTAAACCTTAATTACAAGGGTTCGGCAGTAACCATTTCGATAGATGAAACAACATCGCCCGATGATATAAAGACGCTGGTGCGCCTGTTTGCCAAAGTAAAAGGCAAAACCCTGAATGATGTTAACTTCAATGAATTGCAGGAGGGTATAAAAACCGTTATCCCCATTGATCTGCAACGCGCTTCGCCTTATTTAACACATCCCATTTTTAACACGCACCATTCAGAACATGAGATGCTGCGTTATATTAAGTCATTAGAAACCAAGGACCTTTCGCTTTGCCATTCTATGATCGCTTTAGGCTCATGCACCATGAAGCTGAACGCCACAACCGAAATGGTACCTGTAACATGGGCCGAATTTAGCCGTATGCACCCCTTTGCCCCAACCGACCAGGTAGGCGGCTACATGCAGTTGTTTGATGAGCTGAATCGCTGGTTAAGCGAAATAACAGGTTTCGCGGCCATGAGCCTGCAACCTAACTCGGGGGCGCAGGGCGAATATGCCGGGCTAATGGTTATCCGCGCTTATCATCATGACCGTGGCGACCATCACCGCAATATTGTACTCATCCCATCATCTGCCCACGGTACCAACCCGGCCTCTGCAGCTATGGCCGGCATGAAAATTATTGTAGTAAAATGCGATGATAACGGCAATATTGATGTAACCGACCTCAAAGAAAAAGCTGAACAATACAAAAACGAATTGTCATGCCTGATGGTAACTTACCCGTCAACCCATGGTGTTTTCGAAGAATCAATAATTGATATCTGCGAAATTATTCACCAAAACGGAGGACAGGTATATATGGACGGCGCCAACATGAATGCCCAGGTTGGGTTAACCAGCCCTGCCAATATCGGCGCGGATGTATGCCATTTGAATTTACATAAAACCTTCTGTATCCCGCATGGCGGAGGTGGGCCCGGTATGGGGCCCATTGGCGTTGCAAAACACCTGGTACCATACCTGCCCGGGCACGCTTTAGTTGATATTGATAATGGCAAAGCCATACACGCGGTATCGGCTGCGCCGTGGGGGTCGGCATCTATTTTAATTATTTCGCACGCCTATATTGCTATGATGGGGCCCGACGGCTTAACCAATGCTACCCGTTACGCCATATTGAATGCCAATTATATAAAAGCCAGATTGCAGGATCATTACCCGGTATTATACACCGGCAATAACGGCCGGTGCGCGCATGAAATGATACTGGATTGCCGCGCTTTTAAACAAGCGGGTATTGAAGTAACCGATATAGCTAAACGCCTGATGGACTATGGCTTCCATGCGCCAACTGTGTCGTTCCCGGTAGCGGGTACGGTAATGGTTGAACCAACCGAATCGGAACCCAAACATGAACTTGACCGTTTCTGCGAAGCCATGATAGCCATCCGTAAAGAGATCGCGGAAGTGGAAAACGGATCATCCGATAAAATAAACAATCCGCTAAAAAACGCGCCGCATACCGTAACCGTGGTTACCGGCAATGAATGGGACCACCCCTACAGTCGCCAAAAAGCTGCCTTCCCGCTGCCTTATGTGGCCGCCTATAAATTCTGGCCATCCGTAGGTCGGGTTAATGATACCTATGGCGACAGAACACTGATCTGCTCATGTCCGCCGCTAGAAGATTATGAGTTTGAAGAGAGTGTGATTGAATAATGTGCGGATGTGCAGATATGCGGATGTGCAAATACCCGTCTGTTTATTAAAGTTGTAATGTACAGATAATCAAAAATCATCTGCACACCTGCATATTTGCACATCTGCACATCAATCCGCACATTTGTATCCCGATAGCTATCGGGATATATCTGCACATTAAATAATGAATAGCATCTGTTTAGTTGAAGACGAACAAAAGGTAGCCGCTTTTATTTGCAAAGGCCTGGAAGAGCATGCCTACAAAGTAACAACTGCAAATACCGGCAGTACGGCAAAAAATTTGTTGAAGGGCGAAGCTTTTGATCTGCTGATATTAGACGTAATGCTGCCCGATATTAACGGCATTGAACTTTGCCGCCAGGTGCGGTTAACGGATACAGATACCCCTATTTTGATGCTGACCGCCCTCGACCAGATACAAAACAAAGTATCGGGTTTAAAGGCAGGAGCCGATGATTACCTTGTAAAACCTTTCCACTTTAGCGAGTTACTGGCGCGTATTGAGGCGTTGCTGAGGCGAAAAACAGCAAATGCCAAAACCGAAGAACACGTATTTACATTTGACGATCTTAAGTTAGATACCTGGAGCAATATCGTTGAACGCGCCGGTATACCCATTACTTTAACCGCTAAAGAATATACCCTACTGGAGTTATTTATGCGCCATCCCAATAAAATT
>CAISKH010000123.1 GCA_903885865.1 uncultured Mucilaginibacter sp. | reverse complement strand
CAACGGGTGCCTATCCGCACGCATATTGGTATGCTGTTTCAAAACTCTGCGCTGTTTGATTCAATGACCGTGGAAGAAAATATTATGTTCCCGCTAAACCTGTTCACCGAAAAATCAAAGGAGGAAAAGCTGGAACGCGCCAACTTTTGCCTTGAACGGGTTAACCTCGTGGGCACCAATGCGCTATACCCTTCCGAGCTTTCGGGCGGGATGAAAAAAAGGGTGGGTATAGCCCGCGCTATATCCATGCAGCCCAAATATTTGTTTGTTGATGAGCCCAACTCGGGCCTCGACCCAAAAACCGCCATCCTGATTGACGACCTGATCAATGAGCTGACCGAAGAATTCCAGATGACTACTGTAATTGTAACCCACGATATGAACTCGGTAATGGGCATTGGCGAACACGTTATTTTTTTACATAACGGCCAAAAATGGTGGGAAGGCAGCAATAAAGAAATTGCCCATACCGATAACAAAGAACTGAACGACTTTGTATTTGCCAGTAAATTTATGCAGGCGGCGAAGGCGAAGCTTTAGTTTGAAGACGGAATATAGGGTGTTATCCTGCGGGATTTGTATCTTTAAATATGCTAAATTTGATTTGGCGAAACATTGGATCAATTAGTTGCAAGCCAAAGTTTCAGATAAAATCAAAATTAAATAAAGATGCCTGAAAAATTATTCCACAATATCCCGGTCGATATTATAAATTTTTTACTTGTTGTCCTGTTTTCTTTTCTTATCGGACTTGAGCAACGACGTCATCATATCAAAGAGGAGTTTGAAAGCCTTTTCGGTACCGACAGAACTTTTACGCTTATTGGTATTCTGGGCTATATACTTTACATCATTGGCCCGCAAACGCTGCTGCCGTTTCTTTTCGGTGGCGCCGCTATAGCCGTGCTATTCGCCGTATATTATTCGCAGAAAATAAAAATACAGAAAGCGTTCGGCATTACCTCCCTGGTTATTGCTTTTATAACCTTTTGTTTAGCGCCACTGGTTTATACCCAATCATCCTGGCTGGTACTATTGATCGTGGTTTCTGTGCTAATGCTCACAGAAATAAAAATGTGGCTATTTGAGTTTTCAAAAAAATTCGATGAAAATGAATTTATTACCCTTGCAAAATTCCTGGTGATTGCCGGCGTTATCCTTCCCTTGCTCCCTGATAAGCCTGTCTCGGCTGAAATTAATATTTCCCCTTACAAATTCTGGTTGGCAATCGTGGCCGTTTCGGGCATTTCCTACTTTAGCTACCTTCTTAAAAAATTTGTATTCCCAAAATCGGGCATTATACTCACGGGCATTTTGGGAGGGCTTTACAGCAGTACCGCTACAACTGTTATTCTCGCAAGGAAAAGCAAAGAGTCAGCGAATAATACAGGCATAGCGCCCGCCATCATCCTGGCAACTACAATGATGTATTTAAGAATATTTTTACTCGCCCTGTTTTTTAACGCGGCTATTGCCTGGCGATTAGCTCTTCCGTTCGCTGTATTGATAGTTGTTTCTTTGTTAACGGCATTTTATTTTGCAAAATTCAATAGCGTCCAAAACACTCGGCAAACTCAAATTAAACCCGTAAACCCACGCGCCAATCCGTTAGAATTTAAAACAGCTATTGTATTCGGTGCGCTGTTTATCTTTTTCGCATTTATCACGGGCTATGTAAGCAGGAATTATGGAACAGCGGGCATCAATACGTTGTCATTTGTGGTAGGTGTTACAGATATCGACCCTTTTATTATCAACTTATTTCAAAGTAAATGGAACATAACTGAAACTTTTTTGGTAATAGCTGTTATTAATGCATCTACCAGTAATAACCTTTTAAAAATGATTTACGCTATTACGCTCGGCGACCGGTCCGTCAGGATGCGGTTGATAGCCGGGTTCAGCATTTTAATTGTTACGGGGTTATTAATATCCTTTGTTTTTCTTTCCTGATCAACCTGTTAAAGAAAATTGGGAGTTGGTATAAATACGCAAATATGAAAAAGAGAGAAATATTACATGGGTTGTATATAGAACTGGTTAAGCTGCAAAATGAAATAATTTCTTCTAATCTTAAGCTGCTTGTCATATTAGAGGGCCGTGATGCTGCCGGGAAGGACGGCACTATAAAAAGGATCGTTAAACATCTCAGCCCGCGTGAAACCAAAGTAGTGGCATTGGGAAAACCGTCTGACAGGGAGGAACATGAATGGTACTTTCAACGTTATGCGGCCGAATTGCCTGTATCGGGAGAATTTACGCTCTTTAACAGAAGCTGGTACAACCGTGCAGGGGTTGAAAAAGTAATGGGGTTTTGCACGGATAAGGAATACAGGGCGTTTTTTAAAGACGTAGAATTATTTGAACAGATGCTGGTTGATTCGGGCTTTATTGTGCTTAAATATTACCTCGATATCAGCAAAAAGGAACAGGAAAAAAGGCTGGAAGACCGTGAGAAAGATCCGCTGAAACAATGGAAAATAAGCCCGATTGATAAGGATGCCTCAAAACATTGGAAAGACTATTCGGAAGCACGCGACGAAATGTTGCTAAAAACCAATTTCAAACACGCTCCGTGGTTTATTGTTAATGCTGACGACAAGGACGAAACTCATATTAACCTGATCACGCATCTCCTGAAGCGAACCAAATACCGGCATAAAGATGAAAAATCGCTATCGCATGGCTGCGGCCTGGTTTATCCGGCATCACCTGAAAACATAAAGGAAAAACTTTTCTGACCAGGAAAAAAAGTGGGTATTATAGAACGGGATTTTGGTTAAAGATCAGGCTTAGTTGATCATATATCGCCGGGTGCATACGCTGGAATTTATCGGGCTGTTCAAAGAAATACTCAGAAACTACAGCGAAAAATTCTGCTTCATTTGTTAGGGCATAAGGATTAATGTCCGATTTTCCGGCTCCGATACGATGCATTTCCTGGTGCATCATTTTAAGCCATGGGATAGTATATTGATGCGTCATAAGGTTTTCAGGTACACCATCCGTTGCACCATCAGATTTATCCAGTAAGTGAACAAATTCATGTATAGCCGCATTTTCTTTACCCGGAAATCTGGAAAAACCCTTATCTAAGGCGGCACGCGAAAGCAACATCTGCCCGTTCATATAGCCTGATCCCACCATGCCCATTATATTGCGGTTCTCGCCTTCAAACTGAAACTCCGTATCGAAAGTGTCGGGGTAAAGAATAACATTTGTAAGGTTTTTGTACTTCCAATTGCCCAAACCAAAAACGGGGATAATGGCACTGGAAGCTATAAGCACCCGATCAAGGTCGGTAACTTCGGTTCCAACCCCTTCTATGTTTACATCAAATAAAAACTCCGAAACGAGTTTTTCAAATCGTTTTCTTTCATCCTGATCAAGCCTGAAATAGTAATCGACATGTTCATTAAGCAGTTTTCGGTAGACCGCATTTGCTTGTTTATTGGGAACAACCTTATGCCTTGTTGCAAAGAAAAAACAAATTAGCACGATAACTCCAATGACAATAATAAGAATATACATCAGGTTTTAACAAATTATATTATTAATTCAACACATCATCGACTCAACCACATAATTTCTGACAAACCTACGATGAGACAGATAAATTTGAAAATGGTCGGAAAGGCGATGATTTTTTTTAAGTAAAGTTAATTTTAAATTGTAGATTTATTCCAATAGTGGCAGGAGAACTTACATTCGTCTCCAATAATTAAACACTTAAACTAAATAATTTCCACATAATTTATTATAAATCTCGCTATTTGCTCCTGTTCAGCAATGGTCAGCATATCGCCGTCATATATCCAGTAACCCTGCGCATCAAATAATATTCGCCCCCAATAATCGGGCTTTTGGCCGTAGGCCGAAAATAGCTCATAACATAGCGCCGCGTCTTTACTTTCCATATCCAATGCAATACGGAGCACCTCATCGGGCGCATTTTTGCGCTTTACCCAAGCCCTTGCATCATTAACCAAATAAGCATTATTGATCATAACAAAACAAAAGTGAAAAATATTTTGTAAAGTTTTATATAAAATGCTAAAAATATTAGCATAACTTTACTATCCCAAATTTGATTGTCATGGCCGATGCAAAAAGAGAGCTGATAAACAGGCTGCAAAAAAACATTTTGCAATGGGAAGGGTATAAGCCACCGCCTGCGCATACGCATGAACTGGTTGGCCTGGGCACGATAGAAGCTGCCTTTCCCAATGGTGTTTTCCCATTAGGTACAGTACATGAGCTGGTATGTGCCAATACAGAACAGGCTACGGCTTGCGGCGGGTTGGTAACGGGGTTACTATCGGTACTCATGCAAAATGGGGGCGCTTGTTTATGGATCAGCCTTTCGGGCAACCTGTTTCCGCCGGCATTGAAAACCTTTGGGGTTGAGCCTGACCGGGTGATCTTTGTTAATCTAATCAACGATAAAGATGTTTTGTGGGTAATGGAAGAAGCGTTAAAATGCGCCGGGCTGGCCGGGGTAGTTGGCGAAGTGCGTGAGCTTGATTTTAAACAATCACGGCGTTTACAGCTCGCGGTGGAACAAAGCCAGGTGACGGGTTTTATCCTGCGTAATCAATCCAATAAAATGGGTTCGACCGCCTGTGCTGCGCGGTGGAGGATAAGCCCGTTGCCGAGTGAGCCGGTGGAGGGCCTGCCGGGATTGGGTTTCCCGCGCTGGCAGGTTGAACTGCTGCGGGTACGTAACGGGCAGCCCGGCAACTGGATCGTAGAATGGTCGGGAGGTAAATTCAGGCCGGTTGAACTAGAGCAATTAACAGAACATAAATTAATGGCGGGGTGAGTGATGCAAAAGCGTTTTATGGCAATATGGTTCCGTCATTTGACGACTGACTGGCTGGCACTTCGCCAACCGGAACTAAAGGATGTGCCTTTTGTTTTTGCAAAACCTGAACGTAACCACATCATCATCACCGCCGCAAACCCGGTGGCCGAAATGCAGGGCATTTACCGGGGCATGGCTGCGGCTGACGCTAAAGCCATAACAACCAATTTGCAGGTATTAGATCATATTGAGGGGAAAGAAGCCAAATTATTACGGCAATTAGGCCTATGGGGTATCCGTTATACGCCTATAGTCGCGGTCGACCTGCCGGATGGGTTGATCCTCGATATTTCGGGCTGTGCGCATTTATGGGGCGGTGAACGAGGCTACTTAAAAGAGATCGTTAACAAGCTTCGCACATCGGGCTATAATGCCCGCGCGGCCATAGCCGATACCATTGGCGCGGCCTGGGCCGTTGCCCGTTTCGGGAAAGCAACACCCATAATCGAAAACGGTTTGCAGGTGCAGGCTTTGCTTAATTTGCCGCCTGCCTCGCTCCGTTTGGAAACACTGGTATTGGAAAAACTGCAAAAATTGGGTTTTACCCCCATTAAAAGCTTTATGCAAATACCACGCGCTGTATTACGCCGGCGTTTTGGCGAAGGGTTCTTGCTGAGGCTGGCACAAGCTATGGGTTTAGAGGATGAACCGCTAAAGCCGTTAATTCCACCTGTACCCTATACTGAGCGCTTGCCTTGTTTAGAACCGGTAAGAACGGCTAAAGCTATTGAGATCGCGATTCAAAAATTGCTGGAAACTCTATGCGCCAGGTTACAGGCAGAAGGCAAAGGCATCCGCAAGGCTATGCTGAAATGTTACCGTGTTGATGGCAAAATGGTACAGGCCGCAATAACTACCAATCGCGGTTCGCATAATGTTCCTCATTTATTTAAGCTATTTGAATTACAGATCAGCAAAATAGAACCTGCCCTGGGTATTGAATTATTTCTTTTGGAAGCGCCTAAAGTAGAAGATATTGATGTGCTGCAGGAGAAATTATGGGCCGGCAACCCCGGTTTACAGGATACTGCTTTAGCAGAATTGCTGGACCGCATAGCCGGAAAGATAGGGCCCGGGCGTATACGCCGCTACCTCCCGGCAGAACATTATTGGCCCGAACGTTCGGTGAATCAGGCGGCTTCTTTAACCGAAACGCCAACAACCAAATGGCGTACCGACAGGCTGCGCCCCATGCGTATACTGGCCCGCCCCGAACCCGTTGAAGTGATGGCGCTCTTGCCGGATTATCCGCCGAAAGTATTTACTTATAAAGGCAGGCGACACGTGATTGAAAAAGCCGACGGCCCTGAACGTATTGAGCGTGAATGGTGGCACGATAAGGGTGAACACCGTGATTATTACGCGGTGGAGGATTCGGACGGGCAGCGCTACTGGCTGTTCCGGTCAGGGCATTATGATGCCACGCCGCAATGGTATTTACATGGGTTTTTTGCATAAAGTGAAATGAGATACGCCGAATTACAAGCAACCAGCAATTTCAGTTTCCTGCGGGGCGGTTCACACCCCGAAGAGCTGGTAGAACAGGCTGCCGCCTACGGTTACGAGGCTATTGCTATTACCGACCGTAACAGCCTGGCGGGTATTGTGCGGGCGCATATCGCGGCTAAAAAAATCGGCGTCAGGTTTATCCCTGCCTGTCGGCTGGATTTATTGGACGGGCCAAGCTTACTGGCTTATCCTACCGACCTGGAAGCATACAGCAGGCTTTCGGCTTTGTTGACACTTGGCAACCTCCGCGCCGAAAAGGGAGAATGTTATTTGTATAAAGCGGATATATATAACCACCAGGAGGGCATTCAATTCATTATCGTTCCTCCCGATGAGCTGAACGAGCGGTTTGATTATGATGATGATTTTAAAAGCAATGTGGCGGAGTATCGTGCTAACTTCCATCAAGACTTATATATGGCAGCAAGCCGCTCCTATAGCGGTGATGATGCCAAAAGATTATACCGCCTGTCGCAATTAGGCCCACCTATGGTGGCGGTTGGCGATGTGCATTACCACGTGGCCAACCGCCGGGAATTGCAGGATGTATTAACCTGCATCCGCGAAAAATGCACTATTCATACAGCGGGTTTCCGGCTGCATGCCAATGCGGAGCGGTTTATTAGGCCTATCGACGAAGTACACCGTTTATTCAGGCAATACCCTGAAGCGATAGGTAACGCGCTGAAAATCGCGGAAGCCTGCACGTTTTCATTAGATACTTTAAAATATATTGAGCCGGAAGAAAAAATAATTGACGGGCTTACACCACAGGAGCGCCTGGCGCAGTATACCTGGGCGGGCGCCCACGAGCGCTATGGCGAACACGTGCCAAAAAAGGTTTCTGACCAGATTAAAGTTGAACTGACTTTTATTGAGAAACGTAAGCTGGCACCGTATTTTCTGCGGGTACATAAGTACACGCAAAAAGCGGAAGAACTGGGCATCCTTCATCAGGGGCGCGGTTCGGCAGCTAATTCAACGGTTTGTTATTGCCTGGCTATTACGGCGGTTGATCCTATGAAATCGCGGTTGCTGTTTTCCCGTTTTATGTCGGATGCGCGGGAAGAATGGCCCGATATTGATGTGGACTTTGAACATGAACGGCGCGAAGAAATTATCCAGTACATATATGATGATTATGGTCGCGAACACGCAGCTATTGTTGCTACCGTAACCCAGGAACGCCACCGGGGCGCTATACGTGATGTGGGCAAGGCTATGGGGTTATCAGAAGATACCATCAAACGCATAGGCGCTACCATTTGGGATTTCCGCGAAGAAGGTTTTGATGAGAATCGGTTGCTGGAACAGGGATTGAACCTGCATGAACCGATAATTTATAAAGTGCTGGAACTAACCACGCAATTAATGGGCTTTCCGCGGCAATTGGGGCAGCATACCGGTGGGTTTGTGATCACTGATAACAAACTATCTGATCTTTGCCCAGTGATGAATGCCCGCATGGAAAACCGCACCCAATTGGAATGGAACAAGGACGACCTGGAAGCGTTGGGCATCCTGAAAGTGGATGTATTGGGCCTGGGTATGCTTACCATGATCCGCAAGGCATTTGATATGGT
>CAISKH010000122.1 GCA_903885865.1 uncultured Mucilaginibacter sp. | reverse complement strand
CGCTTCCCGAAGGTGAATTGAATAAATTTAAACGCCCCTTTGCCGAGTACGACCATATGGACGGCAACTCTATAAGCGGCGGCTATGTGTACAAGGGGCCGCTAACTGCTTTGCAAAACAAGTACATTTTTGGCGATATTGTAAGAGGCAGGTTATTTTATGTTGACCTGAGCAATAACATGGCCGACCACGAGATACATGAACTAACAGTAATAATTAACGGTAAAGAAACTACCATTAACAGCACGTTCAATGCGAAACGTGCCAATTTGCGTTTTGGGTACGATTATAATACCAATACGCTTTATATCATGACCAAAGCCAACGGCATGATAAGAAAAGTAGTTAATGCCTATTATTAAGATATATTTGTTCGGCGCCTTAAATCATTATCATGAATACATATACCTATAATTTGCGTTTGGCAGTAATTACCTCTTTGCAGAAGGTGGACCTGGATCAAAAAAACCTGTTTTCGCAATTGAACGCCTCCAAAATTACACTTCAGTATGCAGGGGATGCAACCCTTGCAGCCAATAAAAATCATAAAGCTTCAACCAGCGAAATGGATTTTAAAGAATTGATAAAGAAGCAGGCAATATTAAATAATGATCTTTCAAAAAATTTAGTGGTTTCGGCAGCTCAAGCTGATCAATATATAAAACAATCAATAACTCAAACCGCTTTATGTGCTGCTAATGTGCAGGTTGCCGCTAATGCTATTGTGAGGCTGGCCTCTGATATGGGGAGTATCCTCAGTATAGTAACTGCCGCTGATGCCGACACGGATATTTTTGCTGAAGCCAGTAACGCCAGGAAATTGATAAACGATACCGCCGAAGCTGCCGAAACGACCTCGCAATTGGCCATGAATGCATCCATATTAACGTCAGAAGTTTCTTCGGTCACTGTATTTGATAAAGCAAAAAGCACCAATACACTCATGGCAAATATTTTCCAGGTCATCTCGAACGATTTTGACGCTGCGGCCCAGGCTGTTGTGGCCGACGAAGCATCATTGGCTGTAGCCACCGAAAAAGAAAAACTGGCCGAAGAAAGTTTTAAAATGGTTAGTGCCGGTTATAAAGCCGTGCAAATGGCTTATCAACTTACAAACAAGGAGCTGAACCTGGGTTTGAGTGTCTCAGCTATTACGGCTGATAGTTTTACCGTAAGTTTTAATTTGATAAAAAACGTGTTTGATCCTAAGGGGCCATCATCGGTAGTGTCGTACTACATCATTTTGGTAAAGGAAAGCAATGAATTAACTTTTACAATTAGTGAGGCCGAAAAATTAATGCTGCAGGCTGCCTGTAAAAGTATAATTAATGTTCAAGTTGCGCCGGGTATAAAAGACCCTGTGAGTAAGCAGGTTGATTTTAATAAAATGCCTGGGACCGATAAATACCCGGCTTATGTTTTGCAGGATGCTGACGGTGAAGAAATAAAAGCCGGGCACATCTATGTGGTATTTTTGTTAGCTGTTTATACAGATGCCTATAAAAAAGTGCTTAATAATTATGAAAATTTTTTATCAGCACCTTCTTTACCGTTCCTAATAAATTAAACATGAAAGGTATTAACGAACAGAAAAAGGCGGAATTAGACACATTGGCCGCGCAGGTACTTGATGCGCAACATGAGCTCGATCAATGCGAAGCAACAGTTGCTGCGCTAACAGAAAAATTGAACTTGTCGCAAAATTTACTGGCGGAGGGGGAAAGCAACACAACGCAGGCCCAAAACAACAAAACTTTAATAGATGCAGTGGTACAAAGTGCGCTTGATCTGCAAAATAATTCATCCATTGCTTATAAAGAGATAGCTGCTGCTGATAGTAAAACCAAAGACCTGGCTGCCGCCATTAAAATATTGATGGATAAACTGATATACTCAGCCGAAATGATCAATAAATTGGCAAGCATCGTAACACGGAAAAAGGCGCTTAATCCGTTAATATCTGATGAATTGGTGAGCATGATCAATACTGCCGGTTCAGATGCCAATAACGCCGTAGCGTTAACCCTTGTCGCCCTGCAATCAACTTTTTCTGCTACCGCTTCAAATATAATGTCGGAAGGGGCGCTTGCTTTAGAGAACACGCAAGCTATAACCCTATATCAAATGTTAACAGCGAAAACAGAAGAAAACAAAACAGCATCTTCGCTGCAATTATATATCAGGGCTTATGATACGGCCAAAATAAATTATACACAAGCCGATAATGCCTGTAAGGCACTCATTAAACAATTGAATGATGCCAATAGGATTTTAGACAGCGCACAGGTAAAATTAAACTCACTTCAATCGGGGCTGGCGGCCGCTAACGCTGCGGCTTTGGCTTCGTGATATTATACGAATACGCTATATATCATGACCAAAGCCAACGGGATGATAAGGGCGACCAGTAATGCATATTATAAAAAAATGACCAGCAACCGGTGATCACGTACAACACTTCCATAGTGGTATTACGGATAGTGGTATTACGGAACTGGAAGCAAAACCAGCCTGTTCGCTACATAATTCATTTAATATTAGCACAAACGTTTTAATGTTGCATAAATTAAATTTTATTCTGAAATTCAACGTGTTATATAATAATTCTATTTTATTTACCCCTTTAATCTAAACTTATTAACATGAAAACAAAAAAAGTATTCCTGTCCGTCTTCTTACCTGTATTAATACTGATATCTCCAATAAAAACCATGGCCTGGGGGGCGCAGGGCCACCAGTTGGTTGTAGATATGGCACTATCGCTATTAAGCCCGCAGGCCAAACAAAAAGTTTTAGCTATACTTAACAGCGGCACGCCCACCGCGCCCGATGACGCGGCCGTTTTTATGGACAAGGTGCGGGGCGGTGTTGTGCCCCAATATAAATTTATGGACGACTGGCATTTTGTGAATATGGAAAAAAATCAAACCTATGCACAAGTAGCATCAAAAAACGATGTGGTGTATAATTTGCAAAGGATGATTACCTTTTTTAATTCAAAAACAAACGTGAGCCCCGATAGCCTGAAACTGAACCTGGAGATATTATTTCATTTGATGGGCGATATTGCGCAGCCTTTACATGATGGGTACGGAAGCGACCGCGGAGCAAACTTTGACCTGGTTACTACACCGGTATTTAATATGCCAAATAATAATTTGCACCATGTTTGGGATGTTATCATTATACAGGAAGGAAAAATTACCCTGCAAACCTCGTTGGCTTATTATCATAAACTTACGCCTGCTGCCATAGCCGCTATTAACCAGGGTACCACTACATCCTGGATGACACAGGCCCGCACCTATTTACCACAGGTATACGCCTGCAAACCAGTAACCCATGGAACTGTAACACTTACCCAGGCCTATTTAGACAGTAACGTGCCTATAGTTCAGCAGCAATTGGTTTATGCTGCCGTGCGGTTGGCCAATGTTTTGCAAAAATCGTTCGGAAGTTAATAGCATAAAATATAAATAAAGCAAAACCGCTTATTTTAGGATAAGCGGTTTTGTTATTTTATTGAACTATCTCGCCGCCCCTATCCACTCCATACCGGTAACGCCGCTTATGGCATCGCCAACTTCATGGCCGGCGGCTGCTTTAAAATCGAGGCCCAGCAGTTTGGCAATAGTTTGCGCCATTTGCTTATGATAAGTAATAACGCCCGATTTCATTTCGCCCAACGAGGGGGTATCGGGCCCTAAAACGGCAAACCAGGTTTGTTCGGAATGCGGGGCTATAAACGGCCCGTGATCGCGCCAGTTTGCCAGGTTCGCATCGCCCCGGCCATGGTCGCAGGTAATAATCAGGGTAGTTTTATCTTTATAGGTCGGGTTGCTTTGTAAATATTCCCATAATTCTCTTATAAAATCGTCTTCCTGGCGTGCCCGGTCGAGGTAAAATTTGTAATAGCCGGCATGCGCCATTTCGTCGGTTTCATCAAAAGCAAGGTATAGTACCCGTGGCTGGCATTGCTTTAAATACTCCTTTGCAAATTCAAAGGTCAAAAAATCAATACGGGTCGAGTCTCCCAAATAATGGGGGGCTTTGCGCTGCATTTCATCAAGGTATTTTATCCGGTCGCTCATGCCGGGCAGGTTCAAGTCCATAAAGCCGGCATTTACCAGCAGGCCCGACCGTTTTACGTTCAATATCTGCGTAAACCTCTCCCACGAAGCAAATACGGCCACTTTGTTTTCAAATCCCTTTTGTTTATTTAGGTACTCTAATAAATTTACGTTGGGGTTGCACACCGCGTTATTGCTGTTGATGTGCGGGTCGGGGAAACCGGTAAACAGTTCATTATACCCGGGGTAGGAGAGCGAATAGCGGTTGGCTACTTCGTCGCGGCTGCCCACGTCGCGGTTACCATAAAGTTGCCCGTCCTGCACTACAGTCGACCATATAAAAGGGAACAGTAACTTCCTTCTGTCGCTTACAGAAGCCGCCCAGAACTGTCTTTGTACAGCGGGTTTATCGTCGGTAAATTTTGAGTTTATCAATGCCGAATCCGCGCCGCGGTAAAGTTCCTGCCAGCGTAGGCCATCCAGCGTTACAATGACTACATTTTTGGTTTTTAGGGGTTGCGCGGCCAGTGGCGTGCAAAGGCCGGCGGCAAGCAATACCAGGATCAAGTTTTTCATAGGGTAATGATTTAAACCTGCACAAAAGTATAGCCGCCATATTACCCCCGCATTTAGCGGAAATTAACTTAATGTATTGTGGAAAAATTAAGAATTGTTAATAACTTTTGAGAAACGGCAGGTTTAATTAGTCTGCCTTTATAATATTTAACCGTTTTAGAAAGCTATACACATAACATCCCGCACAAAAGCCAACCAATGATTCCAGGGCCGCAAATACGATCAACACGATCGCAATTATTTCTGAGGTTTGGGTTAACTGCGAAAGCGAAGTGATTAATAAGGCTATAGAAAAAATAAGGCCCATAAATGCCGCAAACCTTTTCGGCGCGCGGTCAACCGGTTTATTTTGCAGCTTAAATAATTTCACTGTTTCGCTGCTGATAATACCGAACGGGCTGTAAGTATTAAAGTTAAAGGCCCGTAATAAAAAATCAACTGATAGTACTGCCGCCACTATCCAACTGGTTGTTATAAGGTAAACAATTGCCGCAATCAATACAAAAAAGGCTACAACCCGAACTTTGTTTTCGTTAACGGTTACAAAATCTACGGGGCAATCTGCACTATTATTCATACTCTTATTTTATCAGGCCTATGTGGCCCAATAGTACAAATATAAATAAATTATATAATCTATGGATTTAATAGTTTTTAATTCCTTTTCAGGAAGACGCTGCGGCAACAGATAAGGTATTGTTTTTATACTTATCGATCAGCTCTATCAAACTGATCACCATATTATCCAGTTCGCCTACAGATACGGTAATGAAATTAATGGCATTTATTTTTTCGGCCTCATCAAGCCCTTCGCCGCTTAACAGGCTCATTATACCCACCAGGTTGGCAATGGGCCGGCGCAGCTCGTGCGATGTTTTAAAGGCAAATTCTTCCAGTTTGCTGGTATACCCTTCAATTTCAAGTTGCGAGTTTTTGCGGAAGGTTATATCGCGGGTTACGCCCAGGCAACCTACTATTTCATCCTGGTCGTTATAAATGGGGGTTAAATATATTTCAACATAAACGTTGTTCCTTTTCTCTTCGAAACAAATTACCTCGCCTTTTAGCGCGCGGTCGTAAATAGGTTTCCATTTTTTATGCAACTCGTCTGGGGCGTATTTGAAAATATTATCCCCCACGCGTAAAACTTCGTTATTATTAATCTTACGCCTTACCTCTAAAAACGCGCGGTTGGCGGTTATCAGTGAATAATTGGTATCAAACGACCATACGCAATCTACATAGGTATCAACCAGCGTTTTAAAATTCTGCTTTTCTATGGAAAGCAGGGCATTACGCTGTTTGATCATATTGGTAATGATACATAACGCCTGGCCGGTTTGTATAACCACGCATTTTAGCTGGTATAGATTTTTGCCGTTAAAAAACTCAGTGGTTTGCAGTTTGCCGGTGGTAAAAACCCGATCCAAAAAATTAACCAATAGCTCCGCATGCGAAGGATTAAAGAGGGCGGTAAAATTTTTATGGTTATGGTCAACGCCATCATTGAATAAAGGATCATTCAAATCGGCGTCCATACTTAAAATAATACCGCCGCGCGATAAGGTAAGCGTTGAATCGAACATGGAGCAACTGCGAATTAAAATATCAGGGGGCTAATATAGTGTATAATTGTGTGGGTTAATAGTTTATGAAAGTAGATGATTTATTTGATAATAACCCCAACCCCGGTGATTTTTTATTTCGCCGGAAAACCTTATTTTTGGGTATTGTTTGATCAATGAACAAAATCAAAGATGAATTACAACGTATCATTTTCGGAAATGGACCGGATGGCCAAACAAGCCAACTCAAAAAAGTCCAGCGTTTCCTTAAAACAAATGCGGAAACAAGTCTTGCAGCTGAAAAACAGCAGCAGTTCAAAAGTGAAGAAACAGCAAAGCTCTTAGCATTTGCTCAACAAGAAGGCCTTCTTTATACACAGGCAATACGCGAAACTGATTTCATCAGTGAAGGTGCGGAACAAAAGGTTTACCGCCTGGACGGGACGCACGTGCTGAAAACCAATGCCGGTGTGTTCTACGAATGCTGGCGGGATTACTTCAACAGCCTGCTCATTCACAATTATTTCTTTCCAGCCACCGCTTATACCTTTTTAGGTTTCAAAATAATCGACGATGATTTGAATGCAGTGGTGAAACAGGAGTTCATCGTGACTACCGAACCCACTGATCTAACAGCCGTTAAACAGTTCCTGGAATTTAACCATTTTCAAAATAACCGCAACAACGATTATGTCAGCCCTGAAACGGGTCTGATCTTCGAGGACCTCCACGATGAAAATGTGCTGTCCATGGATGGCATCCTTTTTTTTATCGACACCGTTTTTTATCTGACACCCGATTTTTATACCTGAAGCGATGAGATTGAACTCATATCGACGGGATCGAGAAATATAATTCTATCCGTTGAACTTTTATTTATCGAATGTTCTGTAGCGTGTGATTTTTATTTCTTTTTGTTAAATTAGACAGACCTAGCATTCAATATTTTGAAAAATATTTTAGTCAGTATTTTGCTATCAATTATTTTAGCGGTTTCATTGCATTCTTGCAAATCAAAAACCAGTTCAAAGCAATTAGATTCGGTTATAAAAGATACAACAAGTAAAAACGAAATCCCGGGCAACCCCATTGATTATGATCACACTCCGGTTATTAAAAGTGTTTACGTCGTAAACAGACAGGGCATTGAAGCTACACAGCAAACTGATGTTACATCACGAAAATTATCAAGATATCAATACGGTGATAAACTTGATGTAATAGAAGAAAAAAACGGTTGGTTAGGGGTCCGAGATAGACTAACGAGAAAATATAAAAAGAATGGCAGTGATCGGGAAATATCACGATGGGAAAAGATATACGTTAAAGCTGATTCCACAGGTGATATATCTGCCATTAAATTACTTCCAGAAGATTTAAATGTCGTTGTTACTTATAAAAAGGATGAAGAGCAGCTAAGCCGGTTAACCAAGTTTTTAAATATTAATTTAATTAATGAAGCAGAGTACACGTCAAAAAAATCAACCGCGATTGACTATTTAGTAGCAGACACCACCGTTATATTAAAAAAGAATGGAATAATTGAATTGCCTTATGGTGATAAAATTAAACGATATGTTGATAAACCGGATGCTGAAGAACAACGGCAAGAGTTTAATTATGTAGGGAACATACCGTTTTTGAACAAATATCTATTATCCGGCTCGTATTGGGAAAGTTCGGATTACAAACTTATTGATAAAACAACACGCAAAGAAGTCCTAACCTTAAATGAT
>CAISKH010000121.1 GCA_903885865.1 uncultured Mucilaginibacter sp. | reverse complement strand
TGTCAAACTCATTTGGTTTTGGTGGTAATTGTACAGCATTAATATTTTCGGCCAGCTGATATGAAAGTATATATACGTTCAGCTGCCGCAATATCCGCCCAAAAAACATTCGGGGATGTTCCGTTTTTAACGGAACCGATAGAATACGAGGGAACCCGTTTAAGCGCTATTGAACCCGATTATAAAGAATATATCGACCCCAAACTCATAAGGCGCATGAGCCATATAATAAAAATGGGTGTAGCCGCAGCGCGCGAATGCCTTAACAAAGCAAATATAGAAATGCCTGGCGCCATAATTACAGGTACAGCTTACGGATGTTTGGAAGATACGATAACCTTTTTAACGCGTATGATTGAATTGGAAGAGGAAATGTTGCCGCCAACGGCATTTATCCAATCAACCCATAACACGGTGGCTGCGCAAATTGCGTTAATGCTGAAGTGCCATAATTACAACAACACATTTGTGCATAAAGGAATCTCGTTTGAAAGCGCCCTGCTTGATGCCACAATGTTGTTGAAAGAAAAGGAAACAGATACTATCTTAGTAGGTGGTACCGATGAAATGACCGACGCCAGTTTTGCCATACTAACCCGTTTGGGGCTGTATAAACGCTGGCCGCTTTCTAATCTCGCATTGTTTAATACACCATCAAATGGCAGTATAGGAGGTGAGGGTGCTGCTTTTTTTCTGCTGACCGATAAATCATCTTCCGAAAACATGGCGGAGTTAACAGGTATCAAAACCTTTTACAAACCGAAGAACAAAGAGGATATAAAAAAAAACATTCACATGTTTTTAGAGAATAATGATTTAAAACCGCAGGATATTGATCTGGTTATAACCGGCAAAAACGGCGATTTGAAAAATGACGCGGTTTATAACAATATAACATTGCCCTGGGGCAGTACAGCTAATTACAAGCATTTATGCGGCGAATACCCAACTTCGGTAGCATTTGCCTTATGGCTGGCAGTAAATGTTATTAAACAGGGAAATATCCCGGCTATAATTGCAGAAGGAGAAATAAAAGTACCTTCACTTAAAAAGGTATTGATCTATAACCATTACCAAAACAACTATCATTCATTAATGCTGCTTTCGGCCTGCTAAGTTATTATGTTAAAAGAGCCATTGTTTACCATATCATCAGTACACCAACAGGAAAATACGGTTCATGTTGTTTTGGATATTGATAAAACCAACACGATTTTTGACGGTCACTTTCCTGCCCAGCCGGTTGTGCCGGGGGCGTGTATGGTACAGATAGTGAAAGAGGTGCTGGCAAAGGTGCTGAATACTGCTGTGCGTTTAACTAAAGCGGAAAACATTAAATTCTTATCCTTGGTTGAGCCGGCTAATAACCAGTTGTTATTGCTTGATATGACCTATGAACTAATTGGTGATGAAATTAAAGTAACAGTCAATTTAATAGCACACGAGGTGGTATGCATGAAATTTCAGGGGGTGTTTATTTCAAAATAAGTTTTTTTATTTAGAGAAAAAAAACTCCCAATTATATATTAAATTTGTATATAGTCAGGTAGCTGAAAAAGGTAAAACTTATGAAAGTATTATTAGATATAAAAGACAACAAAGCTGAT
>CAISKH010000120.1 GCA_903885865.1 uncultured Mucilaginibacter sp. | reverse complement strand
TGCTGGTCTTTTTGATTAGCAGCGTCTTTTTGATTAGCAGCGTCTTTTTGTTGCTGGTCTTTTTGATTAGCAGCGTCTTTTTGATTAGCAGCGTCTTTTTGTTGCTGGTCTTTTTGATTGGCTGCATTCTTTTGTTGCTGATCTTTTTGATTGGCTGCGTCTTTTTGCTGCTGGTCTTTTTGATTGGCTGCGTCTTTTTGCTGCTGGTCTTTTTGATTGGCTGCGTCCTTTTGTTGCTGATCTTTCTGATTGGCTGCATCTTTTTGCTGCTGCGGATCCTTCATCTCAGCTTCCGCCTTTTGCTGGGTTTGATCGGCCAGTTTCTGCTGCTTATCGGCCAGCTGATTTAACTTGTTAATGTTTTGATTTAATTTTTGGTCAAACTCCATTTTTTTATAAAGCGCCAACATGCGGTCAAGCTCTTTTTTTAGCGATTTATCATCTGTCTGCATTTTCGACAATTGGTACCGGGTGCCGTCCTTTTGATCTTGCTGTAAAAACTCTTTTAACCTTTCAAGCATCTCGCGTGTTTTGGGGTCGAGGATGTTGTTCAGCAGCTTTTCTATTTGCTGCTGCTCGTCAGTTAATTGCTTATTTTGATTTTCATTTTGCTGGCGGTTATACATGTTCTTCTGGTTCTCTGCCTGTATTTGTTTTACCAGGTCATCCAGCTCCTGTCTTTGTTGAAGCAGGTCTTCCACCTGTTTCTTTTCATCAAAAGAAAGCGAGTTTTTATTGAGCAAAAGTTGATCGAGTTTTTTCGAGTCGCGCTCAATTTGATCAGCAAGCTTAATAGCCGACTGCATTTTTTCCTTCACGCCCGAAGTGCCTTCATTTAATTCATTGCTCAATTCGTTTGCATCGGGCACATTTATGGTACGTTCGGGTGTGCGTGCTTTTTTAGGGCCACTTACCGCGTCGTTATCAGCAACCTCGAAAAAGTAAGTTACCCGGTCGCCGGGTTTTATGCCCATGTCTTTTAAGTTCCAGAAATAAAAGAAATCAGTTAATGTTTGATTCAGGTCGGCTTTTACTGGCTTAACCATATCCTGTTCGCTGCCTTTTTTATAGTGAAAGGTCAAAGAAGAGAAGCCATGATCGTCCTGAATTTTACCGTTAAAATAAAAAGCCCTTAAACTCACTGAATCCGGTTTTTCCTCTACGCTGATGGATGGCGGCTCATCAGCTATCACATTAATACGGTAGGCCGCCGAGTCGGTTTGTTTAACAATATTATTTTGTGGGTTCAGCTGATAGATGGATGATTTATTTACCCTTTCGGTATGTTCAAACAAGCCATTTCCGGCCGGGTTTAAGATATACGAATTGTTATTCATAGAAAACGAAAGCTTTGTGGCATTTTGCGTGTGGAACTGCCAGCTTACTGTTGTTCCCGCAGGGATGGTGAGATCGCCGGCATTGGCCAGGGTTTCGTTTTTTTTGTGCAGGTAAGCAGGATAGCTTAATGACACATCAAAATGCAATAATGAAGGGCGCAGATTTACCTTTATTTCATAAGGGGCAGATTCAAAGCCATTGCCAACCAGCCGGAACGAGGTGCTTTGCTGCAGGTTGGTAAACAGGTAATGAAAACGGCTCACGTTGTCTTTATCGACCTTGAAAGTATTGTTGGCTGTTTCTACATATACATCGGCGGGGAGCTGGTTGCCCTGGAGTTTTAATTCGAGTTTCAGGTCTTCGCCCTGCACAGCAGACAGGTTTGGGTTTAAAACCACGAACGTAAATGGCGCAACCGGGGCAAAATATTCATTATGCCTGATAATTTTTTTGGTGCTTTCGGTTAATATGGAGGGTGCGGCAAGGCCGATAACAGCTATTACAGCCACGGGGGCAAGCACCCACTTTAAATATTTGGAGTTCTCTTTAATATTGATAGCCGAAGGAAAGCGAACAGGCTTTAAGTTTTCAATTTTTTGATCGATACTGGCTTCTATCAACTCGCGGTGGCGCGCATCCTCGCCCGATAGTTTTTTTAGCTGCAGGGTATTCAGCAGCTTATCATGAACATCATTAAAATGGCGGCCTATAATTTCGGCGGCCTGGTCGTGGGTTAGGGTTTTGCCCACGCTTAGCCAGGCCAATAATGAGGGGATAACCAGCCAGCCGGTAAGGCCCAGGTTAAGCAGTATGAACCCATAAAAAAGCACGCCGCGGAAAAATGAATTGAAATTGCCGAAATACTCGCTCAGTGTAATAACCACATAAGCCGAAAACAGCCCGGCACCCAAAAATATCAATCCCCGTAACAGGTTGTTCAGGTAATACTTTTTGATGAAGGTGTTGATCTTTGCGATCAGGCTATTATAGTTTTCTGATGATTGCATAATTCACAACTAAAATACCAGTATTTAATCATTAAACTGCAAAAAATAGCGTAAATTATATGTTGCAGAAATTAAAACCTGAAAACCAAAGTAAGAAAATAAAAAGGCAATAAATAGCAATTTAACAGATGATGCCTATATTTAACATATAAACCTAAATTATGAACGGATTTTTGACCGCTTTGTTTGTTATTACACTTTGCTGTAATAACGTTTTTTCTCAACAAACCACAACCCCGCCTGTAAAAAGAATACCACCCGACGGTGTGCAGGTAGCCGATAACGACCGTAAGGAACTGGAGGCCGGCCTGCAGCAACTGGGCGCGGCTATCGATCACCTGAAGCAAAAGAACGATCGTTTTATAAACGACTTATTGCCCGATGTGCTTATATACTATAAAGGGGTTGATTACGCGCTGAAATACCAGGAGTTTTTCGCGCCAAAAGAAATTGAGTCGGCTAAGAAATTGCTGCAAACAGGGTTATTAAGAGCAGCAGACCTTGGCGAAAAGAAAGCACCCTGGGCCACCCAAAAGGGCGAGGTGGTGCGGGGCTATATATCAAAGATCGACGGCTCAGTACAGCCCTATGGGCTTACCGTTCCGGATAATTATACGCCTGATGGGCCGGCGTTCAACTTGTCTACCTGGTTTCATGGCAGGGGCGAAACCTTAAGTGAGGTGAATTTTATAGCGGGCGGCAAAGGGTTTGCGGGATCGATGCCGGCCATGAAAAACACCATCATGCTGTACCCTTACGGCAGGTTTTGCAACGCCTTTAAATTTGCCGGGGAGGTTGACGTGCTGGAAGCGCTTGACGATGTAAAGAAACGCTATAAGATAAATGACTTTGGCCTTTTCGATCGCGGGTTCTCTATGGGCGGTGCGGCGGCATGGCATTTCGCAGCGCATTATACCGATATGTGGATAGCCGCCAACCCCGGCGCGGGTTTTTCTGAAACGGTTGATTTTATGAAAGTTTACGGTAAGGAAGAACTGCACCCCACCTGGTACGAGCGCAAACTATGGCATTTGTATGATTGCACCGATTACGCAAGCAACCTGTCTAACCTGCCACTATATGCTTACAATGGCGATAAGGATGTACAGAAGCAGGCAGCTGATGTGATGGAAGTTGCTATGAAAAACGAGGGTTTAACCTTAAACCGCATATGGGGGTTAAACATGGGCCACGGTTATACCAAAGCTGCCGCCAAAACGGTTGACAGTTTGCTGGATATTGTAGCATCAAAAGGAAAAAAAGAGCCCGCCGAACTGCATTTTACCACTTATACCCTAAAATACAATAAATTACACTGGCTAACGGTTGATGCCATTGACGAACACTGGAGCAAGGCCAGGGTTGACGCGGTAAACGGGAAACATACCGTAACCTTAAAAACCAGTAACGTTAAGGCCCTCACACTTAATTTAGTGCGGGTACATGGCTACGCGCATATTGGCCCCGATACCGTAAAAATTGATAATTCAACTATAATTTTAGCGCCAAACGATGATATAGTATTGAGCTTTCATAACGAAAACGGAAAATGGCTGTTGGGCGCCGAAAAGCCAGTACTTGCCAAAAAACATAATTTACAGGGCCCGGTTGACGACGCGTTTATGTCGGCGTTTATGGTGATTACCCCCTCGGGTACCAGTAAAAACGCGATGTTTGATAAATGGTCGAAAGCCGAAATGGAACGGTTTATGATGCAATGGCGGCGCGAGTTCCGAGGCGACCCGATAGTGAAAACAGATAAGGAAGTAACAGCCGAAGATATGGCCTCATCAAACCTTATTCTTTTTGGGGATGCGGAAAGCAACAAGGTAATTGCTAAAATTAGCAGTAAGTTGCCCATAAAATGGAACGCGGGACAGATACAAGCTGGCAACACATCCTATTCATCAAAGTACCATGGGCTGATTATGATCTACCCCAACCCCATGAACCAGAAAAAATATATTGTATTGAACAGCGGTTTTACTTTTAGGGAAGAATCGTATTTAAACAACTCAAAACAAATACCCATGCTGCCTGATTGGGCGGTGATAGACCTAAATACCCCACCCGATGCCGTTCATCCCGGCAAGGTGGAAAACGCGGGCTTTTTTGGCGAGCATTGGGAATGGAAAGAGCCGGTTAAAGAGTGATGATATGGCAAAAGAAGACAATACCGACCTCTTATTGTTCCTGCGCCCGTTCTCGCCAATGATACAGGACCTGGCCCTATGGCTGCGCGATTTTGTATGGGACCTATACCCCGAAAGCAATGAGCTGATCTATGATAACTATAACGCGCTGGCGTTTGGCTGGTCGCCATCGGGCAAAATGGGCGATACGTTTTGCTCGGTTGCAGTTTTTAACAATGAATATGTACATTTTGGGTTTTACTGGGTCTCAAAAATTGCTGACCCTGAAAAAATACTGCTGGGCAATGGCAGCCAGTACCGCTACATTAAAATCAACGAAAAAACCGACCTGCCGCAGGATTATATCAAAAAGCTGATGGCCGATGCTTACGCGTTTTCGGTGGCTAAGGCAAAGGACATGGCCAACGCTCCAAAGGGGACAACCACTACCAGGGCTGTGGTGCCGATAAAAAAACGCCCGGGGGTTATACTGCGTAAGAAAGCAGAGTAACTTGGGGGCATAAACCATTTGCAATTCGGGGGGCTTGTTTTTTAATTA
>CAISKH010000119.1 GCA_903885865.1 uncultured Mucilaginibacter sp. | reverse complement strand
CGCATTTCAAGGTCGTTGTTTTCGCCGGCGGTAACAACCATATTACCATATAAGTCGTTATAATATTTGCCTGTATAATTAACCACAGGCATGGCGGGCGGCAAATTTAACGCTACCGAATCGCGCAGTTTTTTAGTAACTTTCTGTTCTTCGGCTGCATGGGCCCTGTATTGGTTTAAATAAGCATCACTATAATTACGGTACGGCATTTTAAAATAGGCATCCATAATCTCCCAGCGCAAAGCCTCATATAATTCGTTTTGATCGGTATTGGTCAATATAATAATACCTAAGTGATCCTGCGGCACCAGTGTTACTGATGATACGTACCCGTTTACACCGCCATCATGCATAATAAGGTGATGCCCTGAATAATCCTGTATAAACCAACCCAACCCGTATAATTCATAATCAGTTTCACCATTTAAATGATGTACGCTGCCAACTATATCCTGCGCCTGCCTGGTGGCTTGTATAGCTGCTGCCGGTATTACCTGGCTGTCGCCTACTTTTCCGTTGTTTAATAATGCTAATACCCATTTACTCATATCATTTACCGAGGAGCAAATACCCCCCGCCGGGGCCAGGCCATCCAGCTGTGCGTAAGGTATGGCGGTAAGGCGCTCATCCACAATAGTATGAGGTACCGTTCTGTTTAATGATTTTGGCATATCTTCAGTTAGCGCTAAAGTATTGCCCATGCCAAGCGGCGCGAAAATATTTTCTTTTAAATAGACTTCCCATAATTTGCCGGACACCCTGGGGATGATCTCGCCGGCTGTTAAAAAGGCCGAATTGGTATATCCCCATTTAGTTCTGAAAGGATAGGTAGCTTTCATGCGGCCCAGTTTTTCAATTATTTGCTGGCGGGTAAGATTGGTATTATAAAAGGTAAAATCGCCCTGGAATGTTTTAAAACCGAGCCGGTGACATAGCAGGTCGCGGATGATGGCCTGTTCGCCTGCAGCTTTGTTTTCAAGTTTAAAATTAGGCACGTACCTGGTTACATTATCATCCAGCGAGAGCTTCTTATCCTCCTGCAGCATAGCAAGGGCGGTTGCTGTAAATGCTTTGGTATTGCTGCCTATCATGAACAGTGTATTTTCGTCAACCTTATTGGCAAGCCCAAGCTCTTTAACGCCGTAGCCCTTCATCACAACTATCTTATTATCTTTTATAACACAAACAGCCGCTCCCGGGATACGCCATTTAGTTAATGCCCGGTTTACATATACATCAAGGCTATCGTTAATAAATGATGAGCTTCTGTCTACCCCTTGCGCATGTATTAACGATTGCCATAAAATGAAGCAGGGCAATAAAAAAAGTTTCTTTTTCATAACGGAAGTTGACGGTTAATACCAACTAAAGCCCTATCGGGGGGATATGATTGTGAACAACAAAACAAGGGGTAGATAAGATTGTTTTATAAGGAAATATCTTCTGTGCCATCTGTATCACTGCCTTTCAATACCTGGGGAGAATATTGATCGGGTTCAAAATCGGTTTTACGGCCCAGCAGGGTAAAATTTTCGGCTACCACTTCGGTGGTATATTTTTTTATACCGTCTTTATCTTCGAATGACCGTGTACGCAATTTGCCTTCAATATAAACCAGTTTGCCTTTTTGCAAAAATTTAGCGGCTACTTCGGCAAGGCTCCTCCACAATACAATATTATGCCATTCGGTTTGTTCAACTTTTTTGCCATCCTTATTAAAAGTTTCTGAGGTAGCCAGCGGGAAACTCGCCACGGATACACCACCTTCTAACTGGCGTATTTCCGGATCCTTGCCCAAATGGCCAACAAGTATTACTTTATTAATTCCCGACATACTTTAAATGTATAAAGTTAAAGGTACTCACTTTAATTTTACTTTAATAAATTATCCAGGAAAATAAAAATCACCTTTGAAAGCGGTAACTTTTTTATTTTTTCTATTTTAATGAAATCCCAGCTCTTTTTAATTTTTACAGGGCGCTGTTGTAAAGTAATAAAACGTACATATAAATGCTGGTGTGTGAGTATATGTTTTTTTACAGATATGCTTGCCGGTATTTTAATGTCGGGACCAAAAAGCGCTACCGTTT
>CAISKH010000118.1 GCA_903885865.1 uncultured Mucilaginibacter sp. | reverse complement strand
TAACCGACTCACCGATTAAATAAATCAGGTCATCGGGCTGTTTAAAGTCCGATGTCATGATATTGGTCAGGTCATCCATAATACCCAGCATACCTATGGTTGGTGTAGGGAAAACCGGCCCGTCATCGGTTGATTGGTTATAAAAGCTCACATTACCACCTGTAACAGGCGTTTCAAATTTGCGGCAGGCCTCTCCCATTCCCTTTATGGCGCCAACAAATTGCCAATAGACTTCGGGTTTATAAGGGTTGCCAAAATTGAGGCAGTTAGTTATAGCAACAGGCTCGCCCCCGGCACAGGTAATATTACGTGCAGCCTCAGCTACTGCGATGGCCGTACCTTTTTGCGGATCGGCATATACATAGCGTGAATTACAGTCAACCGTTAAAACAATAGCTTTATCGGTTCCTATAACATTAACTACAGCGGCGTCGCTGGGGCGGTTGGTTGTCATGGTGGCTACGCCAACCATCGAGTCGTATTGATCGGTTACCCAACGTTTAGATGCGATATTAGGGTGCGATATCAAGTGTTCAGCAACAGCTATCAGGTCAGCAGGTTCCGGAACATCTTCAATTTTAAATTTTTGATTTTGGGCAAAGTAAGCAGGTTCACGATATTCTCGTTCATACACCGGTGCGCCTCCGCCTAAAACCAGGTCATCTGCGGGTACATCGGCAACTAATTCGCCGTGCATATAATATTCTAAACGTTGGGTATTGGTAACCTCTCCGATAATAGCGCAATTCAGGTCCCATTTATCAAAAATAGCCTCTACTTCTTTTTCCCTGCCCTTGTGAACTACGATAAGCATGCGTTCCTGCGATTCGGATAACAATATTTCGAAAGGCTTCATATTTTCCTGGCGGGTTGGTACTTTATCCAGGTCAATACGCATTCCATGTTCACCTTTTGCCGACATTTCAGAGTTGGAGCAGATAATACCCGCCGCGCCCATATCCTGCATTCCTACAACAGCGCCGGTTTTTATAACCTCTAATGAGGCTTCTAACAGTAATTTTTCCTGGAAGGGATCACCAACCTGTACAGCAGGAAGATCGTTTACAGAATCCTCTGTAATATCTTTTGAGGCAAATGCCGCGCCATGTATACCATCCTTACCCGTTGCCGAACCCACAATATAAACCGGGTTGCCAACACCATATGATGTTGCCGATACCGTCTCCCCGGCCTTTACTATCCCTGCTGACATAGCATTTACCAACGGGTTAACATTATAACAGTCGTCAAAAAACAACTCACCGCCAACAGTAGCTATGCCGAACGCGTTACCGTAATGGCTTATACCCTTAACTACACCTTTTATGAGCCATTTGGTACGCTCCTGTGTAATATCGCCGAAACGGAGGGAATTTAACTGGGCTATAGGCCTTGCACCCATGGTAAATATATCACGGTTAATGCCGCCTACACCCGTAGCCGCACCCTGATAAGGTTCAAGCGCCGAAGGGTGGTTATGTGATTCTATTTTAAAAGCACAGCCTATACCATCGCCCAGGTCAACCAAACCGGCGTTTTCTTCGCCCGCTTTGGCCAACATACGCGGACTGTCTTTTGGCAACGTTTTTAACCATGTGATAGAATTTTTGTAGGAACAATGTTCGCTCCACATCACCGAAAAAATAGAGAGTTCGGTAAAATTGGGTACGCGGCCTAATATTTCTTTTATTCGTTCAAATTCTTCGGGTAATAAGCCTAATTTTTTAGCTGTTTCAACGGTGGTAAGTTCCTGGTGCTCCAATGTGATGTTTTTTTTGAAAGGATGCCCAAAAATAGAAAAAAAAGGCGAAAGGAGGTAAAAGCTGAAAGGTAAAAGGTTTGAATAATTTACCTTTCGCCTTTCGCCTTTTACCTCCCACACCTTCCCTATTGGTTTATAGAAAAACTAATAGGTATAGTGTATCTTACACGAACCGGCTGCCCGTTTTGAGATCCGGGTTTCCATGCCTTTGATAGTTTTAAAACACGCAAGGCTTCTTCATCCATGCCAAACCCCGCTCCCCTTTCAACCATAATACTTGATAAATGGCCATCCTTTTCAACAACAAAACTAACTGTTACCCTGCCGCTAATACTATGATCCATCGCTTCTGGAGGGTATTTTATGTTTTTTTGCAAAAATTTGTTCCATCCAGCAGCGCCTCCGTAGGGTTCGGGCATCACATCTACATAATTATGTATCTCCGTACTATTATCGGGGCCATTACTTGTACCGCTCCCTCCTGCCCCCGTTTCATTGGTGATCTTTGTACCTTCACCGTTGCCAGGTACTTTAACATCGATAGGGCCGACAGCTACCTTATCCAGATCAATAAGTTTTGGCGGTTCTTCAGTAATAGGGTTGCTGGTAACAACCGGCGGTACAAATTTAGTTGTTGTAACCGGCGGGATTGGTTTTGATGCCGCCGGTTTTATTTTTTTAGGTTGAGTTTTTGGCGGCGTTGGCGGTATAATATACAAAGTGTTATCAACCTGGACAATTCTTTGGGTTATAGGTTTAACCCTAATCATAAATCCAACAATTACTACAGTACTAATAATGCTCAGAAAAGTAATAAGCATGGCTTTTACAACAGTACGGGCATAATGCTGCCTTAAATAATAAGCGCCATATTCTTTGTTGCGTTTAGCAAATACCAGGTCGAGCCACTCGGTCTGGTACAAATCAAATTTTGAGATAAGCATAGCAGTTGAAATTAAATTTTATTATATAACGCTTATCACATATTTAATGTTGCTATAATTTAACTTTTGCTATACTTTCAATATCAGAGCCTATAATTGATTTTTATTTAACTAAGTTATTAGTTGATTATAATATTTGTAATGAAAACAGTCTTTTATTTAACTTTTATTTTTGCAGAAAATGTACAAAAGCAAAAAAACTGCCCCGATTTCGTCGGGACAGCTCCTTTTTTTTAAAATATGGTATAAATACTTTCTATTTAAAACGCATATACAGCGGCTAACAAAAATTGTGCGGCTGATGTTGTGGGTGCGCCGGCACTATCTGTAAATATTTTATTCTTTCCACTATCAAACCTAACTTCAGGTATAAAAGTGAATGGGCCTGACTTAACATTAGCTGTTACAGTAAGCGCGGTTATACTTGAGCTTGGTGTAGAACCAACTGCCGAAAACTGAAAATACTCCCCTCTTAAACCGAGGGTGGCCACTTTCGAAACGGCAATCTGCGGATATAATGCAACACCAGAATAGTTTGCTGATCCGTTACCAGATTTGGTAGCGGCGTTTAAACCTAATTTAAAAGCATCCGTCATCTGATAGGTAGTGGTTAAATCCAATACCGTACCCGAAGCAGGGCCAGATGCTACGTTCAAATAAGCTGTCCAGTTTTTTACCGGCACTAACATTAATTGCGCACCCAGGGTGTTTATTCTGCCTGCTGATGTGTATACATTCCACAGATCGTTAAAAACGCCAACCATTAAACTCGCTGATGGAGAGAAGGTGAAGGTAGCTTTCGCACCCGCATTTTGGAATGGACCGTTAGAGAATAAATAAGAGGTTGAATAGTTGAAGTTTCCTGTAGGAGAAATTACTTCATACCCTATAAATGTAGCCATATAACCCATAGTCAGGTTGAAGGCGCTGGTTACATCATAAGATACGTACAGGTTTTCAATATGATTGCTTGGAACGGGTAAAGAGGCGTCGCTGCGCGGGCCAAAAGATACTTCACCAACAAAAGATGCGGCGCCAACCTTTTTCTTTACACCGAGGTCAAACATACCTATAGAAAATGAATTCTGTTCATTGCCGTAATAGGTAGATAAGTTATTGTGCCCGGAAAAATCATACTTGTAATAAGCATCTACCGATCCGGAGATCACCAGGGGGGCGTCGCTGGTAACTTTAATAGTATCCTGCGCTTTCAGGGCAAAACTGGATGCTGATACTGATAGTAATAGAAGTAAGAATTTTTTCATAATAATGTGATTTTGATTAAATGTTTGATTGATAAATTGTTGTTATTGATTGATAAATTGTTGTTTTTACTTTTTGTAACTAATTATTGTTTTAAATTCTTAAAATCTTAACCGGGTATAAATAACCCTTGTGCGATGGCTTTAAACGGATGGTAAACATTAGTTAAAAAACCAACCGCACAAGGGCATTTGTTATAATATTATTAAGCAGTTACTTTACTTTTTTCGAACAGTCCGCTTAAGCTGGCATCTTCATCATCCAGATCGTAAGCTATAGCGCCGTGATCGAACATATCCAAACCACCCGGACCTGTTTCGCCGTGTGCTTCAACACGCAATTTCCATGGATGCGGTAATTGCATTATAAGCCACATCATAATAAAGGTTACTACAAATACTGCGATGGCGATGGTAAAAGTACCTATAGCCTGCGCTTGTAATACACTGGCGTCGCCGCCGTAGAACAAACCTTTTACCGGGGCCGAATTATCAGCTCCGTAAGGGCCGGTAGCACCGAATTGGCCAGAGGCAAATAGGCCTAGTGAAAGTGTTCCCCATATACCTGCAAAGCCGTGTACCGGAACAGCGCCGATCGGATCATCTATACGTAAGTACTCTAATAATTTAACACCACCAAATACTACGAAACCAGCTACGCCGCCCAATAAGGTTGCACCAAGCGGGCTAACCCAGTAACAGGGGCAGGTAATAGCTACCAGGCCTGCAAGGAAACCGTTAACGGTAAACCCTAGATCAAATTTACCTTTTGTAGAGCCCCACCATAGTGCGCCCATCATGGCGGTAAATCCGCCACCGCAAGCCGCGAGTGTGGTATTGGTAGCAACACGGCCTATACCTTGTATATCCATTGCTGAAAGTGTACTGCCCGGGTTAAAACCATACCAGCCAAACCACAGAACAAATCCGCCCACAGCAGCCATCGGTAAATTATGGCCCGGAGGCATACCGCCGCCATCACGTGCAAAAATCCGCCCTATCCGTGGCCCTAAAGCTATTGCGCCCGCCAGTGAGGCCATACCACCAATGGTATGCACTACCGTTGATCCTGCAAAATCACGGAAACCTTGCCCTAAGCTTGTATAGAAATGACCTGCTGAGCCCATTAAAGCTAACCAGCCGTCAGGACCCCATGCCCAGTGGCCAATAATTGGGTAAATGAAACCTGTAATACCTATACTGTAAAGAATATCGCCACGGAAACCGGTACGGCCAATCATCGCGCCTGAAACTACTGTTGAACAGGTATCAGCAAAAGCGTACTGGAATATCCAGTGTGCAATTACCGGAACTCCAGTCCCCGGATATAGATCAGGTGTGCCCTGCAGGAAGAACCAATGGTAACCTATAAGTCCGTTGCCTGTACTAAACATAAATGCATAACCAATGGCATAAAACAAAATACCGCAAAGACAGGTGTCAAAAATACATTCCATCAAAACGTTTACTGTTTCGCGCTTGCGGGCAAAGCCAACTTCAAGCATTACAAAACCCGCCTGCATTGCAAACACCAAAAACGCAGCCACCAATGTCCAAACAGTGTCAATGGCGTTCATCGAATTTGTTGCTGCAGTAAGGATAGATTTTTCAAGAGCTGATGTGTCAGCTTTGGCAGCTACTGCAGCGTGGGCAGCAGAAGGAAGCAATCCTGGAATTGAGAATATTGCTGCCAGCACCAGGCATAAGCCAATCATTTTTCCCGTTAGAATGGTCGCACCCAGCGCCCATTTCTCCCGCGTCACTCCGCGAATCGCGCTTAGCAGGTTGAATTTTTGTTGTTTTACTTTCATTTGTTTGTTGATTAGATGGTTAGTTAAATGTGATTATTTGAATTAAGATTAAAAAATAAGATTTTTTGTAAAAATTTCACCCATATTTTAACATTGTTATTGATTAGAATATCAGTTTGTTAATATTTTCATAAAAATAGGGATGAATTTTATGAAAAACAAGAGATTGATTAAAAAAATTGCATAAAATCATAAATTTTTATCAATACCGTAAAATTTAACAATTATTTAATTCATTTTTTGAATAATTTTTAATTGAAAAACCATATACAATATAATTTAGATAATTTTTTTTTCAATATTTATTGAGAATTATCTTCAAATAAATGATTTTATTAATTTTT
>CAISKH010000117.1 GCA_903885865.1 uncultured Mucilaginibacter sp. | reverse complement strand
TAATGAAATTCTCTGCTGTTTTTTTCTTAGGTGTTTTCATGGTTATTCAAAGTTAAAGATTTTGAAAACACTCCCTTAGTTTTGACCTAATTCAGTCCACTTTTTGCTGACGATTTACATATAGTGCCATAAGCGGTAAGTACAATAATTTCAACCGCAGGGTGGGAGACCTTAATGGTTTTGGTGAGTTCTATCCCGTTTATGTCTGGTAGTTTTACGTCGCTTATCACTACGTCAACAACCTCGTTTTCTAACCGGCGCAGGCCCTCTTTTGCTGTAGCAGCCTCCAGTACTTCGTAACCTTCCAGCTGCAAAATACGTGCGAGCAGTTTTCTTAAACGTTCCTCGTCATCTATAACTAACAGCCTGCCTTTTGATACCGTGTTCATGGGGTACAAATCTGTATAATTTAATTGTGATTATAAAGCAACAAAAAAGCCTCATCAACGATTTCTGTTAATGAGGCTTTTTTACCGGGATTATATTCTGCTTAATCTTTATCTTTTATCTCGCGTATCTTGATGTTTTTCCAGCCGCTCGCACCAGGGTGTTTTTGCAAAGCTATTTTTCCGCCTGCTACTTTAGCAAAGTAGCCAAATTCCCTGTTTTTAAATTTGCTTTTTTGTATCATAGCATTCCATTCGGGGCTGCCTATTTGGGTGTCAACGGTTTGTATGCCATTCAGCCAAAAAGTAAGGTGGCCTTTATTTTGTACTATTTTTACCTGGTTCCACTCGCCAATTGGCTTTGGTTTTGAAACAGCCGCGCTGCCCATCATATCATATAAGCAGCCAGCCAGGTGTGTTTCAGGATGATTATCTGACGCATGGATATTATCCAACACTTGCATTTCGGGCCCGGTCACAAAAGTTGCAGTGTGTTTTGGGTCGTTCTCCTGTATATCGAAAATTATACCGCTGTTACCACCGTCGGTTATTCTCCACTGCAATTGCAACTCGTAATTTGTGTATATGTCATCAGTAACCAGGTCATCACCTGCTCTATCATTAGTACGGTCATATTCTATTTGGCCGTCTTTAACTATCCAGTTAGCTGCTACCGTATCGCGGTGGTAAGAGTGCCAGCCCTTAAGGGTTGATCCATCAAACAGCAGTTTCCAGCCATGTCTCTTTTCTTTCCCTGTCAATATATTGTCTTTGTCCTGGGCTAACATAACAGAGGGGATAGCGAGAAATGCTAATAAGCATAATAAAAGTATTTTTTTCATAATCAATTCATAAAATGGTTAGGTAAAACTACAATAATTTTTTACGGTGAAGTGTTTTTTTAATAATTGCCTAAGTAAATAATGAGTTACAATACGATTTTTATACATGCAACAGACTTAAAGTAAGGCATTAAAGATGCCATACCACTCACTAAATCACCCCAATTAACCAATTAAAAAAAACCTTTTTCTGTATTACTATTTTTCTCTACATTTGCAGGCTAATTGTTGCTCATTGAAATCGCTTAGAAATTATTCGATTCCCTTTACTGGTTTAACACTGGGAAAGCATCATTTTGAATACGATATTAATGATGCTTTTTTTGACGAATTTGATTATTCGCTGGTAAAAAAGGCTGATCTAAAATGTTTGGTGGAAATGGAAAAACAGGAAACTATGCTTATCCTGAATTTTCATATTATCGGTACTATTGACGCGGCCTGTGATAAATGCTTATCGCAATATCCGCAGGATCTGGATATACATGAACAACAAATAGCCAAGTTTAGCGACGGCGAGCCGGGTGAAGATGATGAGATCATCACCCTGAATAAAAATGAGCATGAGATAATGCTCGCGGGCTTGATATATGAATATATAAATGTTGCGGTACCGTTTATAACAGTGTGCGGCGACGAGGGGAACACCCCTTACTGTGATAAAGATATGCTGGATAAGCTAAATAGTTTATCGGCAAATAATGAACCAAAGGAGAACCCGGACCCACGGTGGGACGCGCTCAAAAAATTTAAATAATAAAAGGAAGTTATGCCACATCCAAAACGTAAAATATCAAAATCAAGAAGAGATAAGCGTAGAACTCACTACAAAGCTGAAGCTCCCACTTTAACTACCTGCAAAACTACAGGCGCCGTGCATTTACCGCACAGGGCTTATACTGTTGATGGTAATGTTTACTACAATGGTAAATTACTTATAGAAAAAGCAGCAGTAGCCTAACCCTGATTTTCTGAAATGAAGATTGGCTTAGATATTATGGGCGGCGATTACGCTCCAAAAGCAACTGTTTTAGGGGCAATCGAGGAATATAAGGTTTTATCGGGCCATACACTGGTGCTTATCGGCGATAAAGATGCCGCTATAAGTATTCTCAGCGAGAACAAATTTAATCCCGGCCATTTCGAATTTGTACATACAACCGAAGTGATAGGCATGGGCGAAC
>CAISKH010000116.1 GCA_903885865.1 uncultured Mucilaginibacter sp. | reverse complement strand
GGCTATTGCCAGGCAGATACTATAAAAATGAGCTTACAGGATGCCGAAAAGCAATTCCTTGAAAAAAACTTTAGCCTGCTTGCACAAAAATATAATATCGAGGCTTCAAAAGCATTGATTACCCAGGCGAAACTATGGGATAACCCCGTGCTAAGCACCGACCAGAATATTTATGATGGCACAAGCAAAAAATTATTTTATCATAATGACAGCCAAAACCTCGGACAAGTATTTGTACAATTAAACCAGGTATTTACCACCGCGGGCAAACGCGGCAAACAGGTACAATTAGCAAAGGATAATGAAAAGGTACATGAAGCCGCCTTTAACGATCTGATGCGTAACCTGCGTTATAATCTGCAGCTTGATTTTGAGCAGCTGGCTAATTTAATAGCGCAGGGCAGGGTTTACCAATTGGAAATTGCTTCGGCAACTAACCTGGTTAATGGCATACAAAAATCATTCGAAGCCGGTAATACCTCCATGAAGGACTTGTTAAGGCTAAAGGCCTTATTGTTCGGGTTACAAAATGATATGACCGAGAACAGCCGCCAGATCAACGACCTTCAAACAGAGCTTAAAATCTTGCTGGAAACCGGTGAGATGGCCTATATTCTGCCGATTGTTAATGAGCAGCCCAACCAGGCTGTTGATTTAAATATCCCCTCCCTGATAGAGCAGGCTAAAACAAACCGACCCGATTATCTTTCGAACCAGTACCAGCTAAATTCGGCAACACATAATTTAGATTACCAGAAAGCGCTGGCCTCGCCCGATGTTACCCTTGGTTTATCGTATGATAAAAACAGCAGCTATGCACCCAATTATGTTGGTTTCCAGGTGGGATTGCCGCTGCCGTTTTTTAATCGCAACCAGGGCAATATCGAATCAGCAAAATTTAACAGGATGAGCCAGGAAAATACGCTGAAGGACAATGAGGCCCATCTTAAAAATGATGTTGTTGCGGCGGTAAACCAGTATAAGCTGAACATGGAGTTGGTTTCGGCACAACAAACCGCTTTTAACGGGCAATACGATAACCTGTTTAACAATATGCTTAAAAGTTTTCAGCAGCGGGATATCGGGCTGATAGAATTTGTAGACTTTTTTGATAGTTATAAAGATACCAAACTAAAAATATTACAGCAGCAATACAATGTGCAAAAGGCAATTGCCGACCTGAACTTTGCTGTAGGCGCCACCATCATAAAACCTTAACTATAAATTATTGAATAAGAGATATAATGAAAAGAGAAACGTTATTGACCGGCCTCACCGCCCTGCTGCTGTTAGCTGCATGTAAGCCCAAAACCCCGGATGCAGCAGAAAGCAAGCAGGTATGCATTAGTGATACCCTGGCCAAAATGATCACTATTGATACAGCCAAGATAACTACTATGAAAGATGAACTTAATCTTTCGGGCGAGGTATCAAGCGATGATAATAATGTGGTAAAGGTATTTCCGTTTGCAAGCGGCCAGGTTATATCGGTAAAGGTATCGCTGGGCGATAAAGTTACGCAGGGACAAACGCTGGCTGTAATGCGCAGCGCCGATATAGCAGGCAACTATACCGACCTGTCGTCCACCCAATCAGATGTGGCGGTGGCCAAACGGCAGCTTGACCAGGCAACTAACCTGTATAAAAATGGTATATCGAGCGAGCGCGACCTAACAGAAGCACAGGAGAATTATAACAAGGCGCTGGCGGCAAACCGCAAAGTTAAAGCGCAGCTTTCCATAAATGGCGGTGGCAATACCAGCGAAAATGGCATGCTGGTTATAAAAGCGCCCCAAAGCGGGTATGTTATTGAAAAGAATATTACATCGGGCAGTTTTATAAGACAGGATAACAGCGGCAGCATGTTCACCATTTCAAACATGAAGGATGTTTGGATATGGGCCAATGTATTTGAATCAGACATTAGTAAGGTTAAAATCGGCTACAGCGCCAAAGTAACTACTATAGCCTACCCGGGCAAGGTGTTTACGGGTAAGGTGAACGAGATCAGTTCTGTTTTAGACCCTGATAACAAGGTAATGAAGATCAAGATCGCGCTGCCCAATCCCGATATGCTGCTGAAGCCGCAAATGTTTACCAATGTGGTTATTACGAACAATGAAAATCAGCAGTCGGTTTTTGTGCCGGCTAAGGCCATTGTTTTTGGTAACAGTAAAAACTTTGTGGTTGTTTATAACGGCAGGTGCGATTTAGCGGTACGCGAAGTAAGCGTAATTAAAACGGTTGATAACATAACCTATATAGCTTCAGGTTTAAAACCGGGTGAAAAAATAATATCAAAGAATCAATTAATGCTGTATGAAGCCCTGATAGGCGATTAGTTGCGGATGATGAGTACCAATCAAACCAAAAAACTCAACACTCCATACCCAAAACTCAATACTAAAAAATGAATAAATTCATTAAAAATATAATCTACTTTTCACTAAGGCACCGTTATTTTGTGTTCTTCATGACCGCTATTTTGGTGGTAATAGGGGTGTGGAGTTACAGCAATACGCCTATTGAAACCTTTCCTGACGTAACCAATACCCAGATCATTATTATAGCACAGTGGCCGGGAAGAAGCGCGGAAGAAGTAGAAAAATTTATAACCATTCCTATTGAAACGGTATTAAACTCGGTTCAAAAAAAATCAAACCTGCGCACTACTTCTGCATTCGGGTTATCCTATACCCGCATTATTTTTGATGATGATGTGGACGATGCCTTTGCCCGCCAGCAGGTATTGAGCAGGCTGGTAAATGCCGATCTGCCCGACGGCGTGAAGCCCGAAATTGAACCCCCTTATGGCCCAACGGGCGAAATTTATCGTTACACCTTAAAAAGCAAGACAACTTCGCTGCGCGAACTTACCGCCATACAGGATTGGGTGCTTGACCGCCAGTTTAAATCGGTACCCGGCGTTGCTGATGTAAATAGTTTTGGG
>CAISKH010000115.1 GCA_903885865.1 uncultured Mucilaginibacter sp. | reverse complement strand
GCCATCATAGCCGGGCAAAACTATACTGCCCAGTTCGGTAGGTGGGGTAAATATACCATCCGAGCGGTACGACAAAAACCGCCGCTTAATATCCTGGTAGGACGAATCGTCCACTACCCGGTTCAAATTATCCAAAGTGAGCTTCTGCCTGGCATAAGGTTTAGGTATTAGCGGGAAAGGCTGCGTGGGCCATAACTGTTCGCCTTCTACGCCATCGGTATGTACCGGTTTTTCAACAACCGGGAACAGCGGCTTGCCCGTAACCCTGTCGAGCACGAAAATAAAAGCCTCTTTGGTGCCCTGTGCCAGGGCGTCTATCTTTTTGCCGTTGCGCATAATGGTAATCAACGCCGGCGGGCTCGAAAGGTCCATGTCCCAAACATCATGGTGCACGGTTTGGAAATGCCAGATGATCTTGCCGGTGTTAGCGTTAAGCGCTACAATGCAGTTGCCGTATAAGCCTGCGCCAATGCGCGCGCCGCCGTAAAAATCATTGCTGGGACTGCCTATGCCGGCGTATAATATCCCGCGTTTTTTATCCAAACTAAAACCGCTCCACCCGTTGGCCGACCCCATGCGTCTGTAAGCCGAAGTATCCTGCCAGGTTTCATAGCCCTTTTCGCCGGGATAGGGTACGGTGTGGAACATCCATTTTTGCTCGCCAGTACGTACATCAAAGGCACGGATACCGCCGGGGGTAGCGTCGCTCACCTCCCCGCTTAAATAAAACAGGTGGTTATAGATCATTACCGGCGATGTTGGCGAAACCGACATCCGCGCCGCATCCCTGTCTAAACCATTTTTAAGGTCCACACCGCCATCCTTGCCGAAAGTTGGTATCAGTTTGCCCGTATTGGCATCAACGGCATAGGCTACGGGGCCGGCGGTGTATATAATGCGCTTATCGGCACCATCGGCCCAGTAGGCAACGCCGCGGTTCATGTTAACGGTGCGGCGGTGCCAGGTTTTATTGGCGATAGAATCAGCAGGGTCGAAGCTCCATTTTTCCTGCCCGGTGGCGGCATCAACGGCAAATAGTTTCAAGTGTGCCGAAGTGCCGTACAGCACGCCGTTAACTATAATGGGGTTGCACTCAATAGGGCCCATGCGCTTGCTGTCGTTGTTTTCGGCGTGGTACACCCAGGCCACCTTCAGGCGGCGCACGTTGGTGGTGTTTACCTCGCTAAGCGACGAATACTTAATGTTGCTGGTGCTGCCGCCGTATACTTGCCAGTCGGTATAGGTGTTAGGCAGCTTATCCCACGACGATGCCAACAGCGCAACCGCGGGTATCAATAATATCAACAGCTTTTTGTTTATACCGTTCATCGGGAAGGTTTTGTAAGCAGGAACCCCGATAGTCCCGATAGCTATCGGGACCGGGATTGCCTGCTGTTATAATTGGTTAGCAACAAATATAATCATCGGCGGCTGTTATAAAGTTGTATAGAATTATCTTGTTTTTGGGGTTTTTTAACTTTGGGGGGTGGGTAGAATGTGTTGGTTGTTCTGTTACACGCGTGTGTGTAACATCCCGATAGCTATCGGGAGAAACACGTGTAACAGCACTTTAGTTTAACCACTTGAAAAATAACGCTTTATAAAAAGTTGGTGTAACAGCATGTAACAAAGTGTTACGACGTATAAGTATGTGCTTTTAGGTATGATTTTGTGTTTATGTGTTGATAATCAAATAAATGCAAATTAGCTGATTTTGGCGGGGTGAAACAGGAAAAATGGAACACACCCCACCGCGCGTCATCGCGAGCAATAGCGTGGCGATCTCTGCTCATGCTAATAGAGAAATTTATCCTTGTGATATCATCCTCCCGCTTCCCGATAGCTATCGGGAGAAAAAATCTTTCTTATTGCTACCGCAAGCGCCTCGCTTGTGGTTAAGCGATAAGTGTAAGCCTTGCCTGGTTTATTGTTTACCGGTATGATGCACCACAAGCGGGATGCTTGCGGTAGCGGGGGGATTAAGGACCTAAATTGTGTATATTAGCTCTATGAACAGGTTAATACTCTTAGGTAATGGATTTGATTTAGCACATGGTATAAAAACAAGTTACGTTGACTTTATCAAATGGTATATCAAACAGCGATTAAATAAATTTATCAACCACGAACCTTCGGAAGGTTTGTTACATATAGTAATACCTGATAACTACCGTGCTGGTAAACCAACGAAAGAAAATATAGACGATTGGGTCGAAAACAGTTACAACAATGGATTTGACTTTACAAAATTTGGTAATGCAACAATGGGTTGGGACGGACAAATTACCTATCCTTTTTCTATAGCTATAAGATCAAAATTTCTTAAAGTACTATTAAAACAGTGTTCACTTAAAAAGTGGGTGGACGTTGAAGCAACATTTTATGAACAGTTAACAGAAATATTAGAACTTAAAAAAACAGATAGTGAGAAGGAAGCATTGCTTGCTGAGTTGAACACACATATGCGAGTAATAATAGAAAAATTAGAAGAATATCTCATTAGCCTCCCGAAACCACCGCGCAATGATGGGTATTTAAAAATTCTTAAATCCTTTGTTGCTCTTGAAGATCTCGATTCAAAAACCGCCAAAAGTCCGCTAAATCGTGGTGTGAATACTCAGTTGCCAAAGGCGACTCATATATTAAATTTTAACTATACAGATACGATCGAACAGTATGTTACTGCACAATATAAACTTCCTCCACAAAATTTTACAATCAACTATATACATGGAAAACTTGAGGACAATAGCAATCCCATTGTATTCGGATTTGGAGATGAACTTGATGAAAGGTATCTGCATATGGAACGTCAGAAAGCTAAAGGATATTTTGAACACATCAAATCCTTTTGGTACTTCCGTACATCACATTATAAGGAACTTATACGATTTATTGACAGTGGCCAATATCAAGTATTAGTTTTAGGGCATAGTTGTGGGTTGTCTGATAGAACCATGTTGCATATGATACTAGAACACGAGAACTGTAAATCTGTAAAAATATACTATCACGGAGATGAAATAAATAACAACTATACTGAAATAACATATGAAATAGCACGACACTTTAAAGATAAATCAATCATGCGTGACAGAATTGTGTCACTTAATAAATCTTCTAATATGCCACAATCGTAATATGAAGAACTTTTGCATTTATTTATATTATCCCTCGCTGGCTTATACTGGCCAAGCTTCGCGTTTGTGGTAATTTGAAATTGTTAACGCTGCCTGGTTAATGTACGCACAAGCGGGACGCTCGATAGCGTGGCGGAAACTAGAAACACTAAATTAAATCTTAATATTTCTATTACTTCTTATTCTTGCTGAATTAGTAGCTCTTATTCTAATATTCTCATTAACTATAATATCTTCCATAGAACGTGTACCTGTAAAAAAACTTGCGCTAAAGTCGGCGATGAGGGTTGGAAAAGAAACCATCGCACTAACCCTTCTATCCGACTCTATGACGCCTATACCTCTTAAATAATGAATAGTGCTAATAATTTGATCGATCATGCAATTTGGATAATCATGGTTTTCTCTAAATGCAATTTCCATTGTGTAAACATACTTCATCTCAATTGC
>CAISKH010000114.1 GCA_903885865.1 uncultured Mucilaginibacter sp. | reverse complement strand
CTTTGTAAAGCCAGTTTATCCATTCAACCCAAAAAGATCACAGCGATAATTGGCGAAAGCGGCAGCGGGAAAAGCACCTTATTGAAATTGCTTTACGGCCTGCTATCGCCCGATGAGGGCGAAGTGCAATTTAAGGGCGAGCGGATATGGGGCCCCGAAGAAAAGCTGATACCGGGCCATGACCACATGAAAATGGTTACGCAGGATACTGACGGCCTTAATATTTATGCCAAAGTTTGGGACAATATTGCCGCAATGATGCCCAATACCGATGTTACTGCGAAGGAGGAAAGAACGCAACAGGTTTTAAAACAACTCAATATATTGCACCTGGCCAATAAGCAGGCCTGCTTTTTAAGTGGCGGCGAAAAACAGCGCGTAGCCATTGCCCGTGCCTTAATTACCCGGCCCAAAGTTTTATTGCTTGATGAGCCCTTTAACCAGGTAGATACCTCTTTCCGCGAGGGGCTGCAGCAGGATATACGGCAGATCGTTGAGGAAACGGGCCTGACCGTAATCATGGTATCGCACGACCCCGCCGAGGCGCTATCAATGGCGGATGAATTAATTGTGTTAAAAGATGGTGAAATATTGGAAGCAGGACATCCCCAAGCCCTGTACCAAAACCCGCAGCATTTATATACGGCAAGGCTGTTAACCAATTGCAATATATTAAGCAGCTCAGATGCAAAGATTTGCGGCATCCGGTCAAACACAGAGCATGTAGTTATTTACCCCGAATGGGTCATCATTACTAATAGCTGGACGCGCAAAAAATGGACGGTTAAGCAGGTGCTGTTTAAAGGCAATTATGAAGACCTGGTGTTAGAAAAACGTGGTATTACCCTGCGTATACTCAACAGCAAGCCGGGTAAATATACAGTAGGCGATAGAGTGTCTTTGAAGGTTAAGAAGTATTTGGAGTTTTAAATCCCGTTGTTATTGATGACCTGCTTACTTTTTATTGGTGTGGTCATATATCTCTGCCTTAATAACCACCGAGTCTTTATTAAAATAAAGAATAAAGTTTTTTTTATGGATGGGTTTCTTCCGGTTATACTCTGCACTATTATCAATGATCTGATAGGATAATTGTAGTATGTCCCGGTTCTGCGGGCCGCCTAAGGTATCAATTACCTGCCGGTAGGTCATTCCTTTAAACTGGTGAGTTTTTAAAAGGTCGTCAACAATATTATCACGAAGCGGGTAATCCAAACCATCCCCATAACTCCATTTTTGGCGGTCGAATTTTTCGGAATTGCTGCAGCTGCCAACAATAATAAAAAGCGCAAAGCAAATTAAAGTTTTCGGGAAATGCTTTTTTATCATCATAGCTAATTAAACATCAAAGCTAATAAAGCCAATGGGTATTTTCCTATATTCGTTTAAAATCAAAAACGTATGGCCAAATTTATTCAGCATTTGCTATTAGCTGGTACGGCAGTTATCGCTATTTCATCATGTAGCCAGTCTAAAATTGATGAGGAGGATGGGTTATCTTCGTTTAATAAAGACAGCCTGGTTAAGCATATTGTAACCCTGTCATCCGATGATTACCAGGGGCGCAGGCCTTTTACACAAGGCGAAGTTAAATCGATCGCTTACCTGCAAAAAACTTATAAAGGGCTTGGGTTAGAACCGGGTAACGGCAACAGTTATTTGCAGGACGTTCCGCTGGTGGAGATAAGCCCGAAATATGTTTCGCCGTTAAAGGTGCAATCGCCAAAAGGCAACTTCGAACTAAAAAACATGGACGATTTTGTGCTATGGACCGAGCGCACCGATACCGTGCAAACCTTAAACAATGACGAGGTGGTATTTGCAGGTTTCGGCGTGGTGGCCCCCGAATATAACTGGAACGATTATGCCGGCCTTAATGTGAAGGGTAAGATTGTTATGGTAATGGTAAACGACCCGGGTTTTGAAACGGGAGATACTACCATGTTTAAGGGCAAAACCATGACCTACTACGGTCGTTGGACCTACAAATATGAAGAAGCCATTCGCCAGGGCGCGAAAGCCTGCATTATCGTGCATAATACCAAAGCAGCAGCCTACCCTTTTAATGTGGTGCAAAACTCGAATGGCGGCGTTAAGCTGCATTTAGACAAAAGCGCTAACCATGCCTACCAAATGGCTATGCAGGGCTGGGTTACCCACCCAACAGCCGTTAGATTATTACAGGCTGCCGGAAAAGATACCAATGTGCTGCATACCGCAAACAACCGGGGTTTTAAAGGCTTTGATATGGGCGTAAAATTATCCGCAACGATAAAAACTAAGGTTGTTTTCAACAAATCGCATAACGTTATTGCCAAAATAACAGGCACCAAACGCCCAGATGAATATATTATTTTCAGCGCGCATTGGGACCACCTCGGTGTAGGCAAACCCGATGAAAAGGGCGATACCATTTACAACGGCGCGCTGGATAATGCCAGCGGTACGGCGGCTATTTTAGAAATTGCCCGCGCCTTTAAAAGCATGAAAACGTCGCCGGAAAGAACTATTATTTTTCTTTCGGTTACGGCAGAGGAGCAGGGCCTGTTGGGCTCGGAATATTATGGTGAACACCCGGTTTACCCGGTTGATAAAACCGTGGCCGATATTAATATCGACGGTATAAATAATTACGGCAAAACCAGGGATGTAGCCATATCGGGCAATGGACAATCAGAAGTGGAAGATTATTTGAAGGCGGAACTCGCTAAAAACAACCGCTACTTAGCGCCCGAAGCACACCCTGAATACGGCAGTTATTTCCGGTCTGATCATTTCAGCTTTGCTAAAGTTGGCGTACCCTCAATAACAATTGATGCCGGTATTGATATTGTGGGCAAGGGCAAAAAATATGGCCAGCAAATGCAGGACGATTATACCGCACACCGCTACCATCGCCCGGCCGACCAGTATGATGCTACCTGGAACCTTGATGGAGGTTTAGAGGATGTTGAGTTAATGTTCCAGATAGGCAAACGTATGGCTTTTGAAAATACCTTCCCGCAATGGAAGGAAGGGTCGGAGTTTAAGAAGTTGAGGAAATAGGGATTTATTCTGAGAAATGTTTTAAAAACTCTTCTGCTGAATAGGCTGGTAAAGAAGGAATAGCTAATTGTTTCAAGTGTTTATCATGGGTGATGAAAAAATCCAGCTTGTGATGTAATGCAGTATAATATTGAAGTGAATCTTCTATATCAGTCATAGCGGAATTTAGTGCATTGATAGTTACAGTATGGTTGCAATCGATAACTTGAATATCGGTTAATAATTCTAAAAGTATCTTTTTGGCTTTGTCGTTTCCATAGGCTTTACTCAACCAATAGCCTGTTATATGCACAACCGAAGGTGTTACAAATGCCTGAAATTCCCCCTCAATAATACCTTGTATCAATTGTTTGGATACTTCAAATTTTTCCCTTTTCAGCGTGAAATCCAGTAAAATATTAGCATCTAAGAAAATTTTAAAAGCCATATTTAGATGATTGCTGCTCGTAAAAAGCTTTTTTCAAATCAATATTTTCTTCAATTTTAGGTTTCTCTAAACCTTCTATCAGGCTAATGATGTTAGATTTTTTAACAGGACGAACCACTTTGCTAAAATACTCTTCAACCAAATCGGAGACGCTGGTTTGCTTTTTTTCAGCATAAGCTTTTATTTGTTTGACCAGGTCTTTTTCTATAGATAAATTTACATGCGTTTTCATGTTCAAATATACGTATATATGTATTTAGTGCGCATGACTTAAAAAAATTTAATTGTTTTTCAACAAATATGCTTTAAACTCTGCAAAATCGTTGCCTAAAGCAACCGAGTGTTTAGCTTTGGTGTGTAACGATCTTACCTGCTCTGGAATTTCTATATGGCTGGCAATCTCATCCGGGAAAACATCCGGGAACTTACAGGGGTGTGCGGTTGATAAAAATATCCCGGCGGTATCATCAGCATGAACATCCTGCTGGTAATCTTTCAAAGCCTGCCATGCAATAGCCGTATGCGGACAAACCACATAGTTATAATGATCGTAAACCGCGTGTATGGCTTTTAAAGTTTCTTCATCATCAAAGCTATAGCCCGTTACCAGGTTTTTCAACTGGTTCATATCGTCTTTAAAAAGGTCGGCAATGCGCACCCAGTTGCTTGGGTTACCCACATCCATCGCGTTCGACAATGTCGCCACCGATGGTTTAGGCTGATAAACCCCGGTTGTTAAAAACTGCGGAACGGTATCATTAGCATTGGTGGCTGCAATAAAACGCTCAACCGGCAAGCCCATTTTCCAGGCCAGCAGCCCCGCGCCAAGGTTGCCGAAATTGCCGCTGGGTACAGAAAATACCACCCTGCTTTTACCCTGCTTAAGCAATTGTGCGTAAGCGTTAAAATAATAGAAGGTTTGCGGTATCAACCGAGCTATATTAATGGAGTTGGCCGATGTTAAACGGTATTTCTCATTTAACTCTTTATCGGTAAAGGCTTGTTTAACCAGTGCCTGGCAATCATCAAAAGTACCGTCAATTTCAAGGGCGCGTATATTTTGTCCATTGGTGGTTAACTGCAGTTCCTGTATGCCGCTTACCTTGCCTTTAGGGTATAGTATGGTAACCCGGGTATTGGGTACACCCAAAAAGCCCAAGGCCACGGCGCCACCTGTATCGCCCGATGTTGCCACCAGTATATCCAGTTGTTTTTCGCCTTCTTCTAAAAAATAGCTCATTACCCGGCTCATAAAGCGGGCGCCAAAATCCTTAAACGCTAACGACGGCCCGTGAAAAAGCTCAAGTACATAAACGCTTTCTTCCAGCTTAACTATGGGCGCATAAAAGTTGATCGCGTCGTATATGATCGCTTTCAGGTCATCGGCAGGAATATCATCGCCCAATAAATTTTGCGCTACATGGAAAGCGATCTCGGGCAGGGTATAGCTATCCAGGTTATCGATGAATTTATCATCTAACCGCGGAATGTTAACGGGCATATATAAGCCCTTATCCTGCGGCATACTATTAAATACCGCGTCTTTAAAAGATACTCTTGATGAAGTGTTATTGGTACTGTAGAATTTCATAGCCCCCTCTAAATCTCCCCCGGTAGGGGAGACTTTATATTTTTTTAAGTTACTCATTAAAAGCCCTCCCTACCGGGGAGGGTTTGGGTGGGGCTTATATAACCCTCGGCCCTGCATCGTTAATCGTTGAAACGTAAGCATTCGATCCAATTTTTATATGTGTTAAATGTTGTTGCAGTTTTTGGGTTATTTGCCGCGCGGTTTCCTCATCGCGGGTAAACGCGAATACGGACGGACCCGAACCGGAAATGCCAAAGCTTACCGCCCCAACTTCCATGGCCATTTCGCGCATTTTATAAAAATCGGGTATAAGCATGGAGCGCACCGGCTCAACCAGCACATCCTGCATGCTACGGCCAATCAGGTCAATATCACCCATAAACAAACCGCTTACGAGGCCTGCAATATTTCCCCACTGTACAACCGCGTCCTTCATTAATATCTTATTGCGGATGATCTGCCTGGCCTCGCGGGTAGGCACATCCACCTCGGGG
>CAISKH010000113.1 GCA_903885865.1 uncultured Mucilaginibacter sp. | reverse complement strand
TGTTCCGTTTGCGGCGCATGGGTTGTATACCAGCGGTGCAATCGCTCATAGTTTACAACAGGTTGCTTGGTGGCAGATATATAAGGATCCCCCTGTAGATAGCCGTTTATATATCGGGCGGCCTTTTTGCCATGCCCGATCGCTACTGTTACGCTTCGTTCGCCCGGCACCATATCCCCACCGGCAAAGATCCCCTTGTTACCGGTCATCATATCGGGGCCAACTATTACCGTTCCGTCGGGCCTGAATGTAATGCCCGGAACATTATTCAAAAACCCTGTATCCGCGTCCTGCCCCAGGGCAAGAATCAGGTTATCTGCCTCCAGTGTTTCATATTGGCCGGTTGGCACCGGTTTCCCGTCAACCAGGCTCATTATCTCCACGGTGAAGCTACCGCCGTCCATCTCCTTAATCGTCCGAAGCCAGTTGATTTTAACTCCTTCATCCAGGGCCTCCTGTGCTTCAAAATCATGGGCAGCCATATTCTCCCGGTCACGCCGGTATATGATCATCGCTTCGGGTACGCCCAGGCGCTTTACTGTACGGGCCGCGTCCATGGCCGTATTGCCGCCTCCATAGATCGCAACCCGTCTGCCAAGCCTGGGTGCATTTCCCTCTTCGACCTGCTTCAGAAAGGTCACGGCATCGAGGATCTTACCTGCGTCCCTGCCGGGGATTTCTATTTTCCTGGAAAGTTGAGTGCCTATGGCAATAAATACGGCATCGAAATTTCCTTCTTCTTTTTCCTCTAATACTTTTACCACCCTATGGTTGAAAACAATGGAAACCCCCATTTCCCTGATCCGTTCTACTTCCTGCTCCAATTCCTTTCGTGGAAGCCTGTAGGCAGGGATACCGAAATGCATCATGCCACCCGCCATAGGGCCGGCTTCCCGGATCTCGGTATAATGCCCCAGCAGGGCCAAATGATAAGCAGCTGACAACCCGCTGGGGCCGGCTCCAATTATGAGCACACGTTTACCCGTTGCGGCCGCCACTCCGTCTATTTTCCATCCTCTTTTTAAAGCTTCATCACCCAGGAACCGCTCAACAGCATGAATGCTCACCGTGTTATCAATATGTGCCCTGTTGCATTGATCTTCGCAGGTATGGTAACATACCCTGCCGCATACGGCAGGCATCGGGTTATCTTCCATTAACACCCGCCAGGCGGCTTCATATTTACCGGCTTGTGCCAATGACAGCCATGCCTGAATGTTCTCACCGGCAGGGCATGCATTGTTGCAGGGAGGTAACAGGTCTGTGTAATTGGGGTGTTGTGTTCTTATAGGACCAGTCCCTTCACTATGACTTTTGAGATCGGGAGGGAAAGTAATATCTTTCATGCGCTAAAAGTAATAAGCCTTCCACGTATATTTTATGTGCTTTATCATTAATATAAATGATCTCCATCACCTGTTTGTACTGTGTAGCGAGGGCATATGGATAATTATTAAATAAAACAGCATCGACAATCATCATATTGATAGCCCCACCGCCTTAGGCCATAAAGTTTAGTGACGAATGTCACATTTTACCAATCAGAATGTCATTTTCTATTGGCACTAACCGAGATACTTTAGCATCAGTTGATTTGTATTAAACTTACGCAAATAGGCAGTAAGTGAGGGATTGACAAGAAAAAAAGTTGATGTGATGAGAAACAATGTTAACGATAATGTGCTATATTTTAAATGATAACGAAACAAGAGATTTTTGGCTTTACAGCTAACGAAAGATATACTACCAGTGTGGCTTATTTCTCCATGGAATTTGCCATAGATCAGGCCTTAAAAATATATAGCGGCGGGCTTGGTTTCCTTGCTGGTTCGCATCTCCGCAGTGCTTATGAGTTAAAGCAAAACCTGCTGGGAATTGGTATATTATGGAAATATGGGTATTACGACCAGGTAAGGGACAGTAACGGCCTTATGAAGCCTGAATTTATCCAAAAAGATTATTCTTTTTTAACAGATACCGGTATAGTCTTCACCGTTTCAATCCATGATTCGCCGGTGCATGTAAAGGCTTACCTGTTAAAGCCGGAAACATTTGGCTCGGCTCCGTTATTTTTATTAAGTACCGATATTGCAGAAAATGATGAGCTTTCACGGTCCATCACCCATTGCCTGTATGACCCAAACGAAACAACCCGTATTGCACAAACCATTGTTTTGGGTATTGGCGGGGCCATGTTGCTTGATATTTTAGGGATAACACCCGATGTATATCACATGAATGAAGGGCACTCGGTATCGCTTAATTTTTATTTATACGCGAAATATAAAAGCCTCGAAGAGGTACGAAAACGGGTGGTGTTTACTACACATACACCGGAGATGGCCGGCAATGAGGCACATACTTACGGGCTGCTTAAGGAGATGTCTTTCTTTTATCATTTACAGGATCATGAAGCAAAATCACTACTCGGTATGGATGGCGATTATTTTAATTATACATTGGCCGCGCTGAAATTTTCGCGGAAAGCTAATGGTGTTTCGAGAATTCACGGAGAGGTGGCCCGGCGGATGTGGGGCGGAAATCCCGGTGTATGTGAAATTACCTCAATTACCAACGCACAGAATAAAGCCTATTGGGCCGACATCCAATTTAATACGGCTATCGGGGCGGGTAATGATAAGGATATTATCTACAGAAAAAAACAGATGAAGGGCGATCTGTTTAAAGTTGTGGCCGACCAATGTGGGAAATTATTCAATGAAAATATATTAACCATTGTTTGGGCCAGGCGATTTGCAGATTACAAGCGTGCCAACCTACTCATGTATGACTGGGACAGATTTATCCGCCTGATCAATAATAATGACTACCCCGTTCAGGTAATTTGGGCAGGCAAACCATACCCGGAAGATGAAGGGTCTATAGAATTATTTAACCAGATCATTCGCAGCGTAAAACCATTCGCCAATTGTGCGGTGCTTACCGGTTATGAACTCGGCTTATCGGCATTGCTCAAAAAGGGTTCTGACGTATGGCTAAATAATCCAAGAATGTATCATGAAGCCTCCGGAACAAGCGGCATGACGGCAGCAATGAACGGAAGCCTTAACCTTTCGCTTCCTGATGGGTGGGTGCCGGAATTTGAAAAAGACAAGGAGAATTGCTTTGTGATACAGCCTGCCCCGGATCAGCTTTCGGTGGTTGAAAAAGACATACAGGAAAACAAAAACCTTTTGGATACGCTTGAAAACATTGTTTTGCCCTTGTATTACCACAATCCGGAACAATGGATCGCTAAGCTTAAAAAAGCCGCGGCAGATATTGTACCCGCGTTTGAAGCCGGCAGGCTGACAAATGAATATTATGAAATAATGTACAATGGCTAAACGTAAGTAAAAAAGATAAATTATTGCTGTTTAGACAGCTTTGGATAACCTGGACCACCCTGGACCACCCTGGACCACCGTGGACCACCCTGGACCACCCTGGACCACCCTGGACCACCCTGGACCACTTTAGCTGATAAAAATAGTTCCCAGACAATTTCTAAAACCTGACAAAAAACACTATTTTTTGTGACGGGCGTCAAATATTGATCGTAAAATATTTCTAAATTTTACATCAGTGGAACTTTAACCTGTAAAAAGTGAAAACCGTCCTTGTTATTAACGATAATGATAAGTCGCGCGGTGTAGCTAACGCTGCCGGAATTGCATTTTTTATAGCTCAAAAAATGCAGGCAGATTTATTGGTGGCTAATGTTTTTAAATTCAACAATACACTTAATGAAAAAGTGATCATCGGTCGCGACGGAGAAAAGCAACTGGACCAGTACGGAACCGACCTATACGAATATTTAGATATGCTTAATGCCCGGCCAAATGATTTTGAACCGAAAGTTACGGAGATCGATGCTTCGGCAACAAATGAGAGCGAATTGGCCGAAATAATTAATGAAAACAATATTTGGATGGTCGTGAAAGAGGTGGATGCACCTGCGCAATTGGCATCATACAAAGAAAACTTAAATTTTGATATTGTACTTAACAAAATACACTGTCCGTTATTGCTTATTCCGGGCAATTGGTTAATTAAAAACATAGAACGAATAGCCTATATAGCTGATTTACGTTATTGCCGCATGCACATAGTAAAGTATTTGATTGAGTTGGCAAAAGCGTGCCACGCAGATTTATCTATTGCACACCTTGCCGCGGTAGGGATACCTGATATGGACGATAAATATGCAAATACGCTCTTTGACGACGAGGTTAGAGGGCATGTACATTATGATCAGCTGTTTTTTAATAATATAAGAGAAAAGGATCTGACAAAAGCTGTTGATGTGTTAATCAACGGAATGCATAATGATTTATTGGTTATGGTAAAAACCCGGTTTCATTTTATTGAAATTTTGGGCCCGCACTTAAATAATACACTTCCCTCGCATATTACCATACCATTGCTTATCTTTCCTTATTAAATAAAAAAGGCATTGTATGTTAGAGACTAAAGCCGACCATGACAATACGTTCTGGCATTTTAGCAAAGAAGAAGCAATAACACAATTGGCGACCGCGAAAACCGGCCTGAGTGAAGAGGACGCCAGTAAAAGGATAAAGGAGTTTGGCCCAAATACTATAAAATCCAACGCCAATGCTTCTGTTATTATATTATTTCTATCGCAATTTAAAAGCCCGGTTACATTATTACTGATCATTGCGGCGCTGCTTTCTGCGGGTTTAGGTGATGTTGCCGATACTTCGATCATCCTTGCAATTGTATTGATCAGTAGCTTCCTGGGTTTCTGGCAGGAAAGAGGCGCGGCTAACGCCGTGCGGGAGCTGCTAAAGTTGGTACAGCTGCATTGTGACGTATTACGGGACGGCAAGAAAAAAGAAATAACTGTCGAAGAAGTGGTTCCGGGCGATGTAATTCTTTTATCAGCCGGCGATATTATACCGGGAGACAGCCTGATCATCGAATCGCAGGAGTTATTTACAGACGAGGCCGCGTTTACCGGGGAAACCTATCCGGTAGAGAAGAACGCGGGCGTTTTGCCGGCTAATACGCCGCTGGCTAAACGGAGCAACACGCTTTTCATGGGTTCGCACGTCATTAGTGGAAAGGCAACCGCTTTGATCATTAAAACCGGAAAGCAAACAGAATTTGGAAAAATATCTTCGGGGTTGCAGTCAAAAGCCCCGGAAACTGATTTTGAAAGAGGAATTCGCAGATTCGGTTATATGCTGATGGAAATAACCTTGTTACTGGTTATCATTATTTTCGCCATTAATGTATTGTTGCATAAACCCGTATTAGATTCGCTGTTATTCTCTTTGGCCCTTGCCGTGGGGCTAACACCCCAATTACTGCCCGCGATCATCAGTGTCAACCTGGCTACCGGCGCCAGGCGCATGGCGAAGCAACAGGTGATAGTTAAACGGCTTTCGTCGATAGAAAGCTTTGGCTGCATGAACATTCTTTGCTCGGATAAAACCGGAACAATAACCGAGGGCAAGGTAAACCTGAAGGATACATTGGATATTACTGGTAAACATAGCGACAAAGTATTACAATATGCCTGGCTGAACGCCTCCCTGCAACAGGGTTTCCACAATCCTATTGACGAGGCTATTTGTTCCGGCTACAAGGGTCCGGTAAATGATTATACCGTCCAGGCTGAAATTCCATATGATTTTATTCGCAAACGCCTCACTATACAGGTGAAAAACAAAACGGAGAACCTGGCAATTACCAAAGGCGCGTTAAATATGGTTTTGTCTGTATGCAACAGGATTGAAAACGCAGACGGAAAGGTATCTGGTATCGAAAAAAGCAGATCATCGGTCCTTGCACAGTATAAAGCATTAAGTGAAGCGGGATTGCGTACTTTAGGGGTTGCGTATAAGCCCGCTGTTGCCACCGAAGATTTTACAAGGGATGATGAAAAAGAAATGATCTTTTTAGGATTTGTTACCTTGTTTGATCCGCCCAAGGCTAATATTGAAGCAGTTATTGAAAAGATGAACCAACTGGGCGTGAAGCTAAAGATTATTACCGGGGATAATGCCCTTGTAGCGAGAAGCCTTGCCCTGCAAGTAGGTATGGTTGATCCGCAAATATTAACAGGTGCCGAAATGCAAAAAATGAGCAACACCGCGCTTATCCACAGGGCTCCGCAGATCGATATATTTGCCGAAGTTGAACCTAACCAGAAAGAACGGATTATTTTGCTTTTGAAAAAGGCGGGCAATGTGGTGGGTTTTATGGGTGATGGAATTAATGACGCTCCCGCATTGCATACAGCGGACGTGGGCATCTCAGTTGATACTGCTGTAGATGTGGCCAAAGAGGCTGCTGATATTGTGCTGTTAAGCCGCGACCTTGATGTGTTGATCTCAGGGATTATTGAAGGACGTAAAACATTCAGCAATACCATGAAATACATTTTTATGGCCACGAGTGCTAATTTTGGCAATATGTTCAGTATGGCCGGAGCGTCGTTGTTCCTGCCGTTTTTGCCGCTTTTACCCAAACAAATATTACTAACTAATTTGTTAACGGATTTTCCCGAAATGGCGATAGCTACTGACAGGGTTGATACTGTAAATATTCAGTCGCCGCAACGCTGGGACCTGCGCTTTATTAAACGCTTTATGATCACGTTTGGCCTGTTAAGTTCTGTATTCGATTACCTTACATTCGGTGTGCTGCTTTTCGTTTTCCACGCACAGGAAAAGGTTTTTCAAACCGGCTGGTTTATGGAGTAGGTGATCTCAGCTACCTTAATTGTACTGGTGGTACGTACAAGGCTTCCGTTTTTTAAAAGTTTACCCGGTAAGTATCTTTCCATTGCAACAGTTATTATTTTACTGGTAGTATTGGCCCTACCCGCAACGCCGGCATGTGTGTGGTTTGGTTTTACAAAGGTTCCGGTGGCTTATTATGGATGGATGCTGCTGATAATTATAGCCTATATGGCCTCTGCCGAACTGGCCAAGCAATGGTTCTACAGAAGGATCATTAACTCAAAAACCCATAAAATGGTTGTCGCCTAATTCTGCTAGTGACTGGAAAGGAAAGTAATATTTGCTATCCAAAAAGTAGCCCGCATTATCAGGCTTACTATCAACGACATCAAAGTACACTAAAAAGCCTGCAAATCAAATGATCGCAGGCTTTTGGTTTTACAATAAACCGATATTTATTTACCAATTCACTCAAAAAATGTGTATTGTACGTTAAGTGATTTAAGAAATTTTATCCTCACCCAGTTTTTTTATCTTGAAAACATTAAACACCAGGTAAACTAAAATACCCCAAACCGCAAACATAATTGAATAGGCTATAAGCTGCAGCCAAACAGGCGCCTTATCTCTTGTAGCAAAAAGCGTTCTTTTATCAAAAGTATTTAGCATAGCAAATTTAGCGCCCCAGGGTACGGTTTTTTCGATAGATAAATTCCCGTACTGATCATTGTCAAGTACTTTAGCAACCAGCACGATGTTTCCTTTGGCATCGCCCGGGATACTATCCCTCTTAAAATCTCCCGATGCTTTTCCGGTAGAGTCGGTTGTAAAAGTGGGCTTATCATTAATGGGAAGATCCGCATTCATACGTTTTACCGCTAATACCACATCAACCCCTTTTACCGGAACCCAGGTAGTATCCTTCATTTCGAACACGGTTGCAGTAACTGTTTTATCGCTTCCCGCATCAATTAAAATTTTTGCTTTTGCTATAGTAACGTCGCCCTTTGCCGCTTCGTATTTATTGTTGCCGTCAAATGTGGCTACAAAAGTATGCTTAAGCGTTTTTCCCCACTGGCTTTTTAGCGATGAAGGGATATAGGTAGTTGCTTCACCGGCATCGTTGGTTACCACTTTAGCTATAAATTTTCCGGCGGTATCTTTATCCAAAAATAATTTCAGGCTAATGCCTTCTACATTTTTAAATTTACCATCTACTTTGGTTTTTACTTTAACCATCAGGCTTGGTATCATGTTGTTACTGATAAAATAACTAACGGTAATGCCCAGGTCGCCCTTTTGCGCGGCTTGCGAAAATCCGTTATAGCCCGGTAGTAGAAATATCAGGGTTAGTAACCCGGTAAATAATTTATTCTGCGGTTTCATGTTGTTCAGTTATAGTTTCTTGAATTGGAATTATAGGAAATATCCTGGCCAGGATGGTTATTATTAACATTGCGCCCGCCAGTGACCCCAGTGTTATGGCCCACTCTTCCCAGCTTGGGAAATAATGGCGATAACTTGCAGGTACATCATGCATCGGCAGAAAAGGGTGCAGTAAAGTTGGGGTTACAATTAAATAACGTTTGAACCATGCGCCAACAACAACCATTACGCCGGCAACAAATACCGGCAATGGTTTTCTGCCTTTTTTGAATAATAGTATTAGCGTAGGTACTATCATACCGGTTAAAATGGCGAACCAAAATAACGGCGCGAAGTCTCCCGAAAAAAGGCCGTTTAAATAAGAGGCTTCCGATTCTTTCATTTTGAAAAATGGGGTCAAAAACTCGTTCATATTAAAATACAAATAGAGCAGGGATAGCAACACCAGTATTCGGCCCATCTTTTCAAAATGGTCTTCGGTAATGTATTTTTCTAAATGATAGGCTTTTCTGAAAACAAACATGGCAACAACAACGGCACCCGCGCCCACTAAAAAAGCGCCCGCTATAAAGTACGCGCCGAAGTTAGTGCTATCCCAGCCGGGGCGGTAAGTTGTAGCGAACAACCACGAAGTAACCGTGTGAATAGTAAAAGCAACCGGGATAATGGCTATACAAAGTATGTTAATAGCTTTTTCGCTCAATTCAAATTGCTCAGCTGTTCCTTTCCAGAATGAACCGATAAAACTATAAAAACGGTATAGCCTTTTCCCGGTGCCTTCCTTAAAACGAAGCAGTATTTGGATATCAGGCAATAGGGGGTAATACAAAAGCAGTATACTTATAAAAAAGTAAGTGGTAATAACAATTACATCCCATATAATGGGAGATTGTATACGGCCATAAATAAATAAATTATAAAACCGCTCGGGGCTACCCATATCAACAATAATAATAAGGGAGGCAAAAATGATAGCTGCTACGGCGATGATCTCGGCGATGCGCGTAAGCGGCGAACCCCATTTTACACCGGCCAGCCTGAATACCGCGGTAATTAGTGAACCTACAAGGCTTATAGCTACAAAAAATACAAAGTTTGATATATAAATACCCCACGAAACATAATCACGCATAGAGGTAACTATTAGACCGTAACGCAGCTGGCGATAATAGGCATACAGGCCAATCAAACAAATGGCTGATAAAACGCCCACCCATACCTTACCCGCTTTGCCAAATTTTTGAGGCAGCAGATCGCTTATTATTTTCTCATTAGCTAAAGAAATAGCATCGGCCGGTAGCTGGCCATTTGTTATTTCTTTTTTTATTACTAAATTTTCCACCGTTATTTATTTAATGTTAACTATTCTGTGTTTTATCGTTTTCAAGCCCCGATTCAAACGGGAAGTTTCTGCTTACCGGCGGCAGGTAGTAAACGCTTGGTTTTGTACCAAGGTCTTCCATTAACCGGTAGCCTGCTTTATCTCTTATCAGGTCGCTGAACCTGAATGTTTCGGCGCCATTAGTAACAGAATCTTCGTTTATATCACCAAAAGCAAACACACCGTTAGGGCAAGCTGAAACACAATGCGGCAACATACCTTCACGGGTCATATCGGCACAAAAATCACATTTGCCTACAGTTCCCTTTTTTTGAGGAATACTTGTTTCGGCTGAATAAGGCTGAGCTGCAACTTCAGCAGGCAGATCAGGCTCGCCCCAGTTAAATACACGGGCAGAGTAGGGGCAGGCGGCCATACAAAAACGGCAGCCAATACAACGGTCGCTATCAATTAATACGATGCCATCTTCTCTTTTAAATGTGGCATCAACCGGGCAAACCTTTACGCAGGGTGGTTCATCACAATGCATACAGGTGGTTGGCTCCCAATAAGGAGCAGTATGATCGGCATTTTGCATGGGATCTACCTTTATCCAGTTTTCGCCAGGGTTTAACTCGTGTGCATGGTTACAGGCCGACTGGCATTTTTTTAGGTTTTTGCACCTGGAAAGGTCAATAACCATCACAAATTTTTTCCCGGGAATACCAATACGTGCTTCCGTATTAGAAACCGGGGGCAAATGCGGAACCGGTTTCAGAAAAGCCTCATCCACCTCGATCACTTCTCCATCAACAGACAGTAGTTTTACTTTTCTGCCCGATGCTACTGCACCGGCTTCAGCGCCGGCTTCAAAAACATCCTTTTTTGAATTGCAACCAACGGCAAGTGTCGCGGCAGCTATGCCGGTTAAAAGGAAATCCCTTCTCGAATTATTTTCTTGATTCATCTCAATTTTATTTTTTGATCCAATTTTGCAGTTCCCTGTTGGTCACCTTTTTCTTACTTGCAGTAATTAATGACTGGTCGATCTCTACGAGCCGGCCATCTTCAGTCAGCATTTTAACCATTGTTTTAACGTTTCCGGGTTTCACATTTTTTTTGATGAAGAAGGGCAGACCGAAAACAGCAGTAATTGCTGATAATGCGCCAACCCCCCAAACAAATTTTCTTCGGGTTGGTGAATGCGGCTGAGTTATTTCCTGATTGTTGTCCATAAATTAATTTGCTATTATATTAAGTGTAAATCTATCCCGATAAGGGGTGTTAAACTATGATTTGCGGCAGGTAAAAAAATGATTAGTGTCACAAATGAAACGATGGTTTGTGATCAGTTAAAGATTTATCGCACAAAAAAAGAGGCCCGTTTTTAGCCGGGCCTCTTTTGATTTTTGAGGTGTTATTTATTATTTTTTAAACGTGCGCACATAGTTTATCACGCTCCAAACATCTTCCGCATCGGGTATTTTCTTTTTGAAGCTCGGCATATCGTCGCGGCCTGCATTTATCTTATAAAAAAGAGCGCCGTCTGTCTGTGATTGCAGTTTCGATTGAGACATATCCTCCGGCTGTGTTTTTAACTGGGCCGCTTTGTTGCCATCGCCTAATCCTTTTTTTCCATGGCACGATGCGCAATGCTGTGTATACAGCGCCTTACCGGCTGCTATTGATTCGGCGTTTGATTTTACCGGGTTAGCTACTTTGGCATCTTTATCGGCTACGGGCCAGGGTTTGGTTTGTTGTACTGCCGTGAAAGCGAGGCCTATGCAAGCTACAGCCATTACTGTAATTGTTAATGTTATTTTCCTTTTCATATTCTTATTTAATTGATTTTTAAAACTTTACTCAAACTTAACCAAATATAATCAATATTGTTTTCTTTTTAAAAATTCCACAATCTTGATATGTTAAATCCGATCAGAAATTGTCCTTTTTTGAAATCATTTTGATTAAACACATAGTTGTTTTGAGGAATCAAAGAACTGTAGTTACCCACAAATATTTCAAAATCGTGCCCACTGGTTTTCATTTCTATACCGAAACTGATACCTGGGTGCGGGTTATTTGCAGGGTTTTGAGTAAGTGGCTGAGCATAACTGGCAATAAGGGCCGATCCGTCGGATATTTTATACCTGCCTGAAAACGATACTGCCACATTATCATTCTTCAATATTGGCATTACATTGCCTGAAGCATCCTGATAACCTTGCAGGTTGTTAAAGTGTGATATATTCGGACTTACTTCTAATGATAGGTTTTCGCTGAACTTCCTGGCAATAATAAGCTGGTTAAAAAAGCTAAAACGGTCCGAAGTAGTTACAAACAGCGTTGTATTATCTTTCTTCCGGGTGTCCATAGCAGCGTTTCCATAGTAGGTAACGCTTATTGGCATCGAGCCGTCTTTTGTTTGTTTTAGTATGGCATATTTTAAGTTCCAGTCAACCTGCATTTTTTCATTGGTGGCCCCAAATCCAACCTGAAGATTGGTAACAGGCGTATAACTGAAACCGAGCCGCATAGTTGCGCTTGCAAAAATGCCGAACAAATCGGTGCTGCCATGCTCTACTGTACCAAACCTATGTTGTATATCAAATTCAAAAGTTCCCTTAATAGGTACCATTACGGTTTGTTCGTCTATCAAATAATTCCCTTCGAAAGTGTTTTTCACATACGATTTCTTTTTAATTACAGGAGCATCTGCCGTTGTATCTTTTGCGGCAGCAGCACCTTTTACATTGGTTTTCTTTTCAGTAGCAGGTTTAGCTTTTGTATCCTGCGCTATCACATTCCCGAGGCTGCAGCAGAGCACAATTAACAAGCATACCCTTGCAAAAACCGGAATGGCTGGTGAATAAATATTTTGTTTCTTCATGAGTTCCTTTTTTTAATTGTTTTTAGCGCCCTGTTTTATCCAGGCAAGCATTAATGCGTTAATATTCGATGGGTTATTTGAAGCTCCTGCCGGCATTGCAATAGCGCGTTTACCGGTTAGCCATAAATACACCTCGCTGGTTTCGGGAGTGGCGGTATTCAAAAAGTTCCCGCTTTCCAGCGAAGTGTAGGCGTTTGCCGCGGACAGGTCGGGGGCAATTGCTCCGTTATGACATCCGCTTAGTGCACAGCTCTTTGTTAATATAGGCTGTATATCTTTCGAAAAGCTAACCGTTGTTGTAATGGCGGGCGAGTTGTCTATCAAAACCGTTGTATCTTTTGTACAACTGATTGTAATAAACAGCAATTGTGCAATTACTATCAACGCTGCTATGGTGTATTTTCTTGACATGATCTTTGATTTTAAGTGCTATAAGAACAGGTCGGTTATTTATTTCTGAAAGTGTAATGTTAAGCCCGGCATAATTGCGTGCGCAGAATTGGCTTTATTAAATACAGCAATCCCAAAGTTCACATCGCTTAATGATGAGAAATCAACATCCTGCAATAGCGTATCGCCTGTTTTTAATGCCCTTTTCAACTCTAATATCCATCCTGATCCGGTGTAAACTGCCTTGAAAGCAATATCACCACGGCTTCCCTGGTATTTTTGCATAATCAATCCGGGGATAGCTTTTTGGTTAACTCCTGTAATATTGCCATTTGCGTCAAACACGGTATTGTAGTCGGTTGTAGCAGTTGGGTCAATCTTTGTCGCATCT
>CAISKH010000112.1 GCA_903885865.1 uncultured Mucilaginibacter sp. | reverse complement strand
CCATCTAAAATAAAAACAAAAGAGGCCAGATTTTATAAAATGCAAGCCATGCTTATGCTTAAAAACATGGGCCAATTACATAATCCACCATCTTTAAATTTACTTAATATAAGAAGAGATGAAACAAACAACTAAGCTACTTATTGCTTATTTTTTACTACAAATACCCTGCACCTTGAAAGCGCAAATTAAGACGCTTGCCAACAATAGTGATAATTCACAATCACCAATATCATATATATTCAAGCATCGAACCGAACTAAACTTAACACCCAAACAGATCGTAACCCTATCGGGTCAACAAAATAAGATTAACAACTTACGAAAAACGCTCAGTACTCAAGAATTTCAAAGAACAGAAGATGCTTATTTACGGCTTGTTCTAAATAAAGATCAATACCGATATTTTTTAACCAATTACAACAAGAATCGCGCATTATCCCGTTCAGTAGACGAGTGGAGGCAATTGGTTGATTTTAAGTTAAACAAGGGATTAGACAGTGCTAAAGTTGTTATCGGGTTTTATGATTTTGAAATGGGCAGATTATCCGCGCTTGTTGAAAGCAGGTATGCGGGCAATACTAAAGACAGCCTTGACATACTTGCTAAATTTAACCAATCAAGACCTTTTATTTTATGGAAACTGGATGCTTATAATGAAAGACTTAGAAGCTCGCAATTTTACTATGCTATAGAAAACCGCGCCCAACTTAATTTATACGATACTCAAATCGACAGCTTGTTGACCAGGCACATAGAGCTTGAAAGGAAAAGGTATGATTTTGCTAAACGATATAAAGATGTACCGTATAACTCGACCAAATTTGAATCGGAAAATATTTTTAAGATTTTAAACCCCAGTCAATATCTTACTTATCTGACGATTAAAAACCAGCCAAGAGCGTTACTGATTGCTGATAATGAATGGCAGGCCCTTAAAAAAGCGGGGTTAGTTAACAAAAGCTCGGATAGCACTAAAATTAACAATGAAAATAAATTATATGAATTACATGTACTTGTTGCAAGAGAAAGTTTATCGGATGATAAACCTTCTGCCGTTGCGATAAGAAGCAGTAAGCCATTATTGTTAAAAAAACTAGAACAAATAAATTCAACTATAACAGCTAATAAAAACCTTAAAAATTCATTCGCTTGGTAATTACATTAACCTTATCATTATGAAGAAACTATTCACCATTCTCCTGATTTTGACCGGCTTGACCGCATTTGCAAAATCACCGGTTGACAGCGTTGCCGCTGAGCTATTGTACGCGAGGCAAATTCTCAACGTCAATAATGCGCATTATAACCCCCAGCAAGCCTTTAGTATATTCACTAAATATGCCGGACAGGGTAACGCCGACGCAATGAACGCGCTTGGTAATCTATACAATTCTGGCACCGGAACCGCTTTGGATGAAAATGCGGCATTACATTGGTACAGCAACGCCGCAAACGCTGGTTACGGCAAAGCATGGTATAACTTGGCGCTGATGTACAAAAATGGCGTATCAGTGCCGCAGGATAATGCTAAGGCTTTTGATTGCTATAGTAAAGGGGCACTGTTAAATGACGGTATGTGTTTATACGGCCAGGGATATATGCTTTATAAGGGATATGGCTGCGCGCAAAATTATGAACTGGCGGTAGCTGCGTTTAAAAAAGGGGCTGCGGTTAATGATGGGGCAGCCTGGTATATGCTCGGGTTATGTTACCGCAATGGCTATGGTATCGCGGTAAATGTAGATAGCGCCCGTTATTGGCTGACCAAAGCCGCTGGCCGGAATGATGCGAGGGCAATACAGGAATTGGCTGCCAGTAATGCTGAAAACCAAGACTTGCAAAATGTTCCAAATTTGCAACCGGCCGCGTCATTTCAGGCACAACCGGTTGATTTGAAAACAGGCTTCAAAAGTGTAGCCCATCATATCACTACCGATGATCTTGATGGAGATTATAGTGGCTATGTTATCAAGTTTGACTGGAGTGGCAAGCATATCATATCGCAGGCAGATTTGAAACTGCACCTTAATCATAAAGACAAGGATCTTACAGGGAAATGGACCGAATACGGGCAGGAAGAGATCCCGTTGTCAGGAACATTAACTGATACTGCCGTTATATTTTACAATACGGCGTTAAATCAAACAGATCATTATCATACAACTACACCGTTGGATGTTGAGTTTAAACAAAGCAAACTGAATATGGTAAAAAGCGGGGATACGGTTTACCTAAGCGGTAACCTTGCTTTGTATTCGCCCCAATTTAAAGAAACCCGACAACCGGAGTTTATTATGCTGATACGGACAGGGACAGGTGTGGGTTTTGCGGATAATGCTGACGTGCATACCGATTCCTTGCATTTTGTAGCTTATCCTAATCCTTTCACCAGTTCATTACGGCTACGTTTTACGCTAAAAACCCCCGCCACTGTTAGTATCATGGTGTCAAATATACTGAACGGCCATATTGTATACCAAAGTTCCCCGGTTGATCTGGGTGCCGGCGATCATACCACGCCGGTAAACTTTGATGGACAGGCCGGAAATTATATCGTTACCCTGCTATATGGCAATAAGCTAAAATCTGCAATTGTTTTTAAACAGTAATTTAAAACCTTTATCACAATGAGAAAGCTACTATTTTTTATAATTTTGTTTTTGGGTATCGTCCCTTGTTTTCATCATCACACATTCTCCATAACAATTGCGCAAAAGGTTTATGCCGATGATTATGGCGATGAGGATTATTGCGATCCAAATGACCCACACCAGTCATGTTATTGTGATG
>CAISKH010000111.1 GCA_903885865.1 uncultured Mucilaginibacter sp. | reverse complement strand
GGGCATACGTAATATATCATCAACAAGCTCGGTTGGCAGCAGCCAGATCACCGTTGAATTTAACCTTGATGCCGACCTTGAAACTGCGGCTAACGACGTGCGGGATAAAGTTGGCCAGGCCCAGCGCCAATTGCCCCAGGATATTAACGCCCCCCCGGTAGTTACCAAAGCCGATGCCAACGCCGATAATATAATTACCCTATCAGTAACCAGCGATAAGCGCAACATAACCCAGGTTGATGACTATGCGGAAAATGTATTGCAGGAAGGTTTGCAAACTATACCCGGCGTAAGTTCTATTAACATACAGGGCCAGCGGCAATATGCTATGCGTTTATGGATAGACCCCGCTAAACTGGCGTCATTAGGTTTAGCCGCAAGCGATATTACCGATGCTTTAAATAAAGAAAATGTAGAGTTGCCGGCAGGTAAAATTGAAGGTAATAACACAGAGCTGATTATCCGGGCAATAGGAAAGCTCAGTACCGAAAAAGATTTTAACAATTTAATAATACGTGCCGATAGTGACAGGGTGATCCACCTAAGCGATGTTGGCTATGCTGTGATCGGGTCTGCGAATGAAGAAACCGCTTTCAAAGAATCGGGCGTGCTCCAGGTGTCATTGGCTATAATACCTCAGCCGGGGGCCAATTATGTACAGATAGCAAAAGATTTTTATAAGCGGCTCGATCAAATAAAAAAGGATTTGCCACCCGATATTCACGTAAAGGTACTGCAGGATAACACTGTGTTCATCAACCAGTCTATCAAAGAAGTGGAAGAAACGTTGGCCATATCTTTTATTTTGGTTGTTATTATTATTTACCTGTTTTTCAGGGATTGGCTCATTGCGTTCCGCCCTTTAATTGATATACCGGTATCGCTCATAGGCGCGTTCTTTTTAATGTATATTTTCGGGTATTCCATTAATATTTTAACGTTGCTGGGTATTGTACTTGCTACAGGGTTAGTGGTCGACGATGGAATAGTGGTTACCGAAAATATATATAAAAAAGTAGAGGCGGGTATGGCCGTGCGTAAGGCAGCCTTCGCAGGCTCTGCCGAAATACTTTTTGCAGTAGTATCCACATCGGTTACACTTGCCGCCGTGTTTTTACCCATATTTTTTCTATCCGGGTTTACAGGTCGTTTGTTCCGTGAATTTGCGGTCGTCGTCGCAGGGTCGGTCTTAATATCGGCTTTTGTATCGCTTTCATTAACGCCCATGCTTAATGTTAAGCTGATCCGTAAAAACTCAAAAAAATCAAGGTTTTATGAAAGAACCGAACCGTTTTTTGTGAAGATGACAGATGCTTATACAGAAACGCTGGTAAAATTCATGAAACATAGATGGATAGCCATAGTAATCCTGCTGGCATCGGTAGGTATAATTGTAGCTCTTAATAAAGTAATACCTTCTGAGCTGGCCCCGTTGGATGACCGAAGCGCGCTGCGTTATACCGTAACCGGCTCAGAAGGCGCATCCTACGAGTTCATGACCAGGTATATGGATAATATTTCTAACCTGGTGGCCGATTCTATACCTGAAGCAAAGGTAAATATCGAGATCATTGCTTTTGGCATGGGCGGTACCGGTGCGGTAAATAACGGAGGGGGCCGTATCGGGCTGATCCCTCCTGATCAGCGAAAGCGTTCGCAGCAGGAAATAGCCGATTGGATGAACAAAAAATTAGCCCGCCTTCCGGATGCCCGGGCAATTGTTGTGCAGGAACAAACCATAAGCGGGGGTGGCAGCGGCGCCAAAAACTCGTTGCCGGTACAGTTTGTTATTCAAAACCAGGATTTTGAGAAGATACGCAAGGTGCTGCCCCAGTTTTTTGCTGAAGTTTCAAAGAGCCCGGTTTTCCAGGGAACGGATGTTAATTTAAAATTTACTAAGCCCGAGCTAAGGGTTGTTACCAACCGCGACCGGGCGCGCGACCTGGGGGTTTCGGTGAACGATATTGCTCAAACCCTTCAACTATATTATAGTAACGGGCGCCTGGGTTATTTTTTGTTGAACGGAAAACAATACCAGGTAATAGCACAGGCTGATAGAGCCAACCGAGACCAGCCGCTTGACCTTAAAACTATTTATGTACGGAACGACAAAGGCAAGTTGGTACAACTGGATAATGTTGTAAAAGTATCTGAGGATGCGACGCCGCCGGCCATATATCACTTTAACCGCTTTAAGTCGGCAACTTTGCAGGCCGGGTTAGCGCCGGGCCACACTTTGGGTGAAGGTATTGCCGAAATGAACCGCATAGCCAAACCCTTGCTTGACGATACTTTTAGTACCGAACTAAGTGGCCCCTCGCGCGATTATGCCGAGAGCTCATCAAATACCATGTTTGCTTTTGTATTTGCCCTTTTATTGATATACCTGGTATTGGCGGCCCAGTTTGAAAGTTTTAAAGACCCGGTAATTGTAATGCTAACCGTTCCGCTGGCGGTGGCCGGAGCTTATTTATCACTTTGGCTGTTCGATCAAACACTAAATATATTTAGCCAGATAGGTATAATTACCCTGGTGGGGCTTGTAACCAAGAACGGGATATTGATTGTTGAGTTTGCTAACCAGCGTATGGAACATGGCCTGGCCAAATATGAGGCAGTTGTTGAAGCAGCCACTGCCCGGCTGCGTCCTATATTAATGACAAGCTTGGCGGTTGTACTGGGTTCTGTTCCAATAGCGTTCGCCCTGGGCGCGGGTTCAAAAAGCCGCATATCATTAGGTATTGTAATTATTGGAGGTATGTTGTTTTCATTGATGTTAACCTTGTACGTTATACCCATGATGTATGTACTCATAGCTTCAAAAAACCGTCAAGACCCTGATGCGGAATTGCCTGAAGCGGATGGAAAAAAAAAGAAAACAGAACTCATTGAAGAACAAGTAAAATTGAATTAATGGAACTTAAAAAATTAATATGCTTTGTTTTTTGCTATTTAGCGTTTACTGCTGCTGTAAAAGCGCAGAACGCGCCGCTGCTAACTTTAAAGGATGCCGTTGAAATAGCGCTAAAGAATAATTACAATATTAAACTTGCCAAAAACGATAGCACCATAACTAAAAATAATGTTACCCGGGGTAACGCTGGTTTTTTGCCCGTTGTTAGCGGCAATTTAACGTCTGCAAATAGTATCCAGAATACCACCACCTCGCGTATAAACTCTGGTACCACAACGTTCAATAATTCGCATAATACCAATATTACTTATGGTGTAGGCCTTAACTGGACCATTTTTAACGGTTTTGCCATGTTCGCTAATTACGACCAGTTAAAGACGTTAAACAAACTAAGCGGAATTACTTCGCGCGATACCGTATTACAAACACTTACCGGTGTAATAGGCACTTATTATAATCTTATTAATCAAAACGAAATATTGCGCTCGCTAAAGGGTGCTATGCGAATTTCGAAAACGCAGTTGGGTTATGCCAGTGATAAGTTTAAGGTAGGCACGGCCTCAGGGCTTGATGTATTAAATGCCCAGGTAAACGTAAACACCGATACCGCGAATTACCTAACCCAATTGCAGCAATTCAAATCAACTAAAATTCAATTGAACCAGTTGCTGATACGTGACCTGCAAACTGATTTTTCGGTAGCCGATACGATCATAGTCGACGATAAACTAATTCTGGCAGATATTATTAATGGCGCAGACACTCAAAACCCAAGGATACTATCAGCCCAGATAAGCAAGCAACTGGCCGAAATTAACTTAAGGCAGGTTAAAGCAACACGGTACCCG
>CAISKH010000110.1 GCA_903885865.1 uncultured Mucilaginibacter sp. | reverse complement strand
GTTTAAATTAAGTTTCTCGTCGCGCATGTTGATATTCACATTTTTGCGGCGGTATTTTTTATACCAGATAAAAGCAATAAAAGCTACAGCCAGGTATGGGGCGGCAAGCAAATATAATATACCATTGTTTAAACCATTGGTTGTTGTGTTGCCGTTTTTGGCGTTTGATTCGACCGCTGTTGTACACATGGCACATTGTGCCCTAACAGGTTCAATACTGTATATTAGTATACCGGCAACAAAAAGTATCAATCCTATTTTTAACGCCTTCATCCCTGCAAAATTAATTAATTATAAATTAGAAACGGTAATAAGGCGAGATAAGTATATATACTATTACACCCGTAATCGTTACATAAAACCATATCGGGAATGCCCAGCGCACTAGTTTTTTATGCTTTTCAACCTGCATTTGCAAGCCCCGGTAAAAACTTAACAGGATGAGCGGCAACACGCCGGCTGCCAATATAATATGCGAAATTAAAATAGCTAAGTAAACAATACGTGTTCCGCCAACAGCATCAAGTTCCATGGCAGATAATTTACCGTCGCCATCCAGATCGCCGTATACGGTTTCTGTTTTCATCAGGTAGTGGAACGTGATATAGGAAATAAGGAACAGCGATGATAAGCAAAAAGCTAATATGTTAACACGCTTATGCCAGGTAACATTGCCATGCATTATCAGGTACAATGATATTAACAATAGTATACTGCAGGTGCCATTTAATATAGCATTAAGCAAAGGCAGATAAGGCGTAAATGAAGGTGTTACATCAGGAACTGGTAATATCTTCCTGTTAAGAATCAAAACCACCGCGAATACAAACACAGATACTGCGGCTATAAAACGAAATATAAATTTATCAGTCATAATTTTTATTCCCCTCAAATGATTAAATTATATAATCAACACTGCCCACTGCAAACTCTAAACTGCCAACTAATAAAGCGGTTTATCATTCTTTCGCAATTCCTCTGCTATCAGCACTTTAATTTCATCATTCAATTTGGTTATATCATCGTTTGATGTGCCCGAATAATATCCCCTTATGCGTTTTTCTTTATCAATCAATATTAACTTGTCGCTGTATATAAAATCGTCCTCACCGGCCTTAAAAGCGTTAACTAAAAACCCTTTCCGTGCAAGCGGGTAAATTACCGCCGTATCGCCGGTTAAAAACAACCACTTTATACCGGGAGGATTATATTTTTGCGCGTACCTTTTTAATACAGCTACCGAATCTCTTTGCGGGTCGACAGTAATTGAGGCAAAATAAACCATGGTATTTTTGGTATAATCCGCCAGCAACGCGTTAACATTTTTATTTATGGTATTGCAAACCGAGGGGCAATTTGTATAAAAAAAACTCGCAACAAATATTTTATTATCAAAGCTTCTTTCGGTTACAACTGTACCATTTTGGTCATACAATTTAAAACCGGGCAAATGATGGTATGCTGTATCGGGTATATCCTTGCCGTTAATTTTATGACTGGTTGTTGCCAGTTGTTTGGGCCCGTAAATTGGCAGCGGTTTATACCTGTTCTTTCCTTCGGCGGTAAGTAAATAATATAAAAATCCCGGTAACGCTAAAATGAGTACCAGGATCAAAATTTTTTTTACAATACCAATTCCCTTCATTATCCCCTCAGGCCAATCCAGTAGTGACTTTCGTTAGTAAGTACCAGGATCAAACCGATAATGAAAAGAATAGGCACCAATATGGCATAAACCAGGGCTACCCTTTCAAACTTCAGGTGCATAAAATAGGCAACAATATAAAATGCTTTTAACAGGGTTAAAACAATATATACCGGGTTTGCTATATGGTAAGTCATTCCCCATATATGGTGTGGCACCAGGTATAGCGCGATTGTAAATTCAATACTGGTAATGGCCAGTAATACAAAAAATACGTTCCATATTTTTTTCCTGGTCATTGTTTCTTCGTGCCCACCGTGTTCCGCGTGCATTTCTGTAGGTTCTGCTGACATATATTAAGCTGTGTTAAACTAAGTAAAAGAAAGTAAATACAAATACCCAAACCAGGTCTACAAAGTGCCAGTAAAGGCCAACTTTTTCTATCATTAAATAACTGCCCCGTTTTTGATAGGTACCAAATAAAACATTAATGGTGATGATAATATTAATGATAACCCCGCTAAATACGTGGAAGCCATGAAAGCCTGTTATAGTAAAAAACAAGTTTGCAAACTGGTGAGACGACATTTGCTGCTGACCCAACGGTATGCCGCTGCTGAAAAACTCCTGCAACGTTTCTTTATTTGGGATAGCAGACCACCAAAAACCTTCGCTATGGAGGTGGTTCCACTCCAAAGCCTGGCAGCTTAAAAACATTAAACCGCCAATAATAGTGCCTATCATCCACCAAACTACTTCTTTTTTTGAGTTACGGTGGCCGGCTTCAACAGCCAGTACCATAGTAACAGAGCTCATGATGAGGATAAAGGTCATTAAACCCACAAAAACCAGCGGGGCGCCATGTTCAACCGATGTGCCGGGAATTGACTGGAACACTAAAGAAGGTGACGGCCATGTTGGCGCACTGAAGCGCAGTGAACCGTAGGAGATCAATAATGAAGAAAAGGTAAACGCATCCGAAAGGAGAAAAAACCACATCATCATTTTACCATACTCGACATTGAACGGAGATCTTCCGCCCGACCATGGCGTTGTTTTTACCTCATCAATTTGTGATACTGCTGGTGATACTGCTGCACTCATTTGTAGTTAGCTATAATGTTATAAAATTATTGGTTCAAAAGTAAAAAAACATACAGATATATCCATATAATATCGACAAAATGCCAAAAAATAGAAGACATCTCCATATTGAACAAATTTTTAACCTGCGGCTTGTTTCGGTAACTGTCCATTAAGGTCTTCCTTAACAACAATAACCCGGCTAAAATATGTATTAAATGCATCCCCGTGAATACATATATAAATGATTGTGAGGCATTAGGGTTAACAAAATACACACCCATTTTCACCAATATGCTCCAGGCATATACCTGTATAATAAAGAACAGTATACCCAATGCTATGGTTAAGCCTAAATAAAGCCGTTGTTTAGCAAACTGCAGCCGTTTGTTGGCCCTTGAAGCTATAAATAAAGTAATACTGCTCAACACCATAACCATGGTGCTGTACATAAATGCTTTTGGCAATATAATATGTATGCCATGCCCGCTGCCGCCCGCGTAAACAATGTATCCGCTGGTTAGCGCCGCGAAAAACATAAAAGAGGTGAATATAAATATCCACATATTAAATTTTTTGGCGTTCAGGTTTACCTTATCTTCTTGTTGGGCCATCACTTTGCTATAAAATCAAATAAAAACATTAGCTGTACTACCGGCAAATAAAAAAACGAACCAAACATGAGCTTACGTGCCGATTCTATTTGCAGGGTGCGTAATAATATAAACGCCTGGTATAAAAATATCAGGCTGCAAATTAACGATACACCGCCCACAAAATAACCGCCATAGCCATAAATAGTTGGCAGTAAACTAACCGGCACTAATATCAATGTAAATATAAAAGTAATTAGCGCGCTGGCGCGGTCTCTTTTTTGGGTGGGCAACAGCCTGAAACCAGCCAGCTTATAATCGTCATCCAATACCCAGGCAATTGCCCAAAAATGCGGGAACTGCCATATAAACTGTATACCGAACAATATTAGCGCTATAACATCTATTTTTCCATGGGCGGCTACATAACCAATAAGTGGCGGCAAAGCACCCGGTACAGCACCCACAAATACCGCTATTGGCGATTTGCGTTTTAACGGTGTATAAACGAAGGCATATAGTATAATAGAAAATACCGACAGCAACCCGGTTAATATATTCAGCGTGCCTAATAAATAGGTGCCGGTTATAGCCATAAATAAACCTAAAACTAATGCCTGCCCTGTAGTCATGCGGCCTGCCGGGATAGGGCGATCGGCGGTGCGTTTCATAAGGCGGTCAAGATCCTTTTCAATGATCTCGTTAAAACAATTTGCTGCCGATGTTACCAAAAACCCGCCAACTATTAGCTTGGCCCAATCGGCCCATATAATAATGCCGTTTTCTTTGCTCCCTATCAAATAAGATATGGAGGCCGAGAGTACCACCAAAAAGGTTAACCGTAGTTTGATCAGTTTTGAAAAATCGCTTCCCTTCATTTACGCACCCCCTGTATATTAAC